>JANMKH010000076.1:0-2886 GCA_031371965.1 Sulfuriferula sp. | reverse complement strand
CCTATTTTGATACACGTGGAATTTTGTAAATAACCCATGACGCTAGCGGCAATACACACTCGGCAAACAATATTCTCCGCGCAACGCTTCTGCGCGCTGGTGGCGCTTTTTTGCTTTTCCGGTCAATTGGTAGCCGCCCAGTGCTCGGCTTCCAGCGGCTCATGGCGCATCCCTTTGGTAGAGCTGTATACCTCGGAAGGATGTAGCAGCTGCCCGCCGGCGGATCGCTGGCTAAGCGGCCTGACAGCCAATCACTCAAGCAGCGAGCGTGTTATTCCGCTCGCATTGCATGTGGACTATTGGGACTACATCGGGTGGAAGGATCGTTTTGCACAATCGAAATTTTCAGCCCGGCAAACGGAAATGGTCCGGCTGAACCACTCGGCCATCGTCTATACCCCACAGGTTATGCTGAACGGCAAGGATTTTCGTGCGTGGGGAAGCGATTCATTTTCACGTGCCGTCAGCGAAATCAACAGACAACCGGCACATGCATGGATCACGTTAACACTGTCTCCATCCAGTTCGAATGAATTGCAGATTACTGCGAATGCCAGAGCACGCAGCGGGGTGGCGCTCTATGTCGCCCTATATGAAAACGATCTGCAATCCAAAATCAAGGCCGGAGAAAACCAGGGCCGGCAGTTACAGCACGACAGTGTGGTACGCGAATGGTATGGCCCGCTACCGATGGATCGCGATGGGCGCGTCACATGGCAACAAGCCGTGCAGCTTAATCCGGAATGGGTAGCGGCGAAGACGGGCTTGGTGGCGTTCGCACAGGATCAGACTACTGGCGAGATTTTGCAGGCAATTCGGCTTCCATGGTGTGCTGGGTGATTTTAATCGCTGATCGAAGAGCTGTTGAATTGCACTTAGAATTGATCCGCGTGTATGTTGAGGCATGAGCTAGCCCGGACTCGATTTATTCACCCCGAGTAGGCCGCCCTTTAGGTAGCGGCGCCGTGCGTCTCCCGGAAAGCGCCTCGATCTGAGTCACGAATCGGTCACTTCCCAATGCCCATCCTTTATTCGTCGCATCCCGGATTTCATCTAGCGCGGTATCGCCCAGATGCGCGCGAAACAAAGCACGATACGCCGACTGCCGTTCTCGGGCACGCTTGCCGAGCCTTCGGTACAGCGGATGGTCAGCCAACAACTCATCCACCTGCCCATCAGCATGCCAGTGATAGCTAGACCAGGGATATTCCCGGGGATGCTCTACCATATTCGCCCGCACCGGATTCAACTCAATATAGCGTGAGCAAGTCAGCAGATAAGACTCGCTGTCGATAATCGTGGCCTTGTAGCGCCCTTCCCACAAAGTGCCGGTGCGTTGGTAGGTGAAATTGAAATACTGGACATAACGCCTGCCCAGCGATTGCAGCGTTTTGCCGATGCTGGTCTCGTTCGCTGGCGTTGCCAACAAATGCACATGATTGGTCATCAACACATAGGCATGGATGGCCAGATCATTGGCCTCGGCGGCCTCTTTCAGGCATTCAAGGTAAAAAGCGTAGTCATCATTCCCGCCAAAAATGGCCGTCCGGTTATTGCCGCGCTGGATGATGTGCTGGGGCTGGCCGGGAATCGTGTAGCGTGGAAGTCGGGCCATATGCTAATCCCGGAAAGTTGAACTCACCGCAGTATAGCAAATATGTCGAGTCTGACCCCATTTATTTTTTCTCGGTGCGGGCAGGATTCGGCCTGAGGACGACCTGCTGACCGATTTGGGAATCGACGCATTGGGCCTATTCATGATCCTTGACCGCATTAGTGAAGAGTTCGGTATCGATCCCATCGCCTTGACCCAAAAACGCTCGGAACTGCGCCGGTTCGGCGATTTACTCGACCGAGTTTCCCGATTATGTCACGAGCGTCGCGGCAACGGATGATAGCGAAGTCAAGGCAATAACCCCCCTAGGGGGTCGTCACAGAATTCGCAATTCAAGCCCGTTAGCGCTTTAATCCACAGGTCTTTGCTGGTTATGCCTTACCTGCTAAAACTGCGAGCCAAGCAGGCGGAAACATCCGGTGCTAGCGGTGGCAAGCTACAATTTGCACAGAAGGTATTTTGCCAAGCATTCGGGGCGTTCCCATCTTCTCCGTCATCTCCTCCACCGTCTTTGGTCAAGGCTTTAAACCAAGAGAGAAAGTTGGGTGACTGGGAGGAATGGGTTTTGTAGAAATCATCGCTAAAGCGAAGAATGGTATGGTTGCAACCTTCCGCGACATAGAAACGGAAGTTAGGATTCACGGCATTTAGATAAATATGATTCTCCATGCCTTGCGCCCATGCGCCATATACGCTGGGCGTGATTTTCGTCCATGCAGGTATATTGTTTTGATTCAGCATGATATTCAAGACCAGGGTTTGCACGATATCCCAGTGCGTCGTGTATTGCGAGAAACGATCATGCGGATAATAAGCTGCGAGCGCGGAGTAATACATCGGGAAAAACCGGTCAGCCGCCGTGTAGGGCAACGCATCCATACCCGGGATCCAGTGCGCAATGTTTTGGGACGCACCCCAGCGGTCAAGCCCCTGGACGGCTTGTTGTAGAAAGCTATCTGTAATCACGCCGTCGCCCGCATCGGCCAGCATATACGCCTTCGCTTCCGGGAAGGCTTGCCTCAGATGCGGAAAATCCAGTGCTGCGCCATACGCTCCGGCGCTGGAACCTGTGACCAGGAGCTTTTTAATCCCTTCATCGTCGCCATTCTCCCTATGTTTTTTGAAGCGTTGCTGCAGCCATGAACGCACGTATAGAAAATTGTCGAACCCGCGATGATGATAAGTGACTTGACCCCCAGGCGTCCCGGTAACAGCTCCCGTGTAGTCCGTGTACTTCACATCCTTCGACCCCCAAAGCACATCGCCAGTAC
>JANMKH010000053.1:0-12440 GCA_031371965.1 Sulfuriferula sp. | reverse complement strand
GATTCTGGCCGGCGGCAAACCGGTCATCATCGAAGCCGGCATTGAGCAGGGCTTCAAGATTACGCCGCAGCAACTGCAGGCAGCGCTCAACGCCAATACCCGGCTGGTGGTGCTCAACAGCCCCAGCAACCCGAGCGGCGCGGTATACAACCTGGATGAATTGACCGCGCTGGGTGAAGTATTGCGTCGCCACCCGCAGGTTATCATCGCCACCGACGACATGTATGAACACATCCTGTTGCAGGATGCGCCGTTCGTGAACATCCTCAATGCCTGCCCTGACCTTTATGCGCGCACCATGGTGCTCAACGGTGTATCCAAGGCCTATGCCATGACCGGCTGGCGCATCGGCTATTGTGGCGGACCGGAAACGCTGATTACGGCGATGGAAAACGTACAGTCGCAATCCACTTCCAATCCCACCTCGATCTCGCAAGTGGCGGCCGAGGCCGCGCTGAACGGCGACCAGAGCTGCATCCAGCCGATGCTGACAGCCTTCCGCGAGCGCCATGAATACGTGGTGGCCGCGCTCAACGCGATCCCCGGCGTGAATTGCCTGCCTGGCGGCGGCGCATTTTATGCCTTTCCGGATACGCGTTCTGCCATCGCGCGACTGCATCGTGAAGGCAAACTCGTCAGCGCCACCGACGTGGCGTTCAGTGAATTCTTGCTGGAACAGGCGGGAGTGGCCGTGGTGCCGGGCTCTGCGTTCGGGGCGGAAGGCTATATTCGCTTGTCTTTTGCCACGTCCATGGAAAATCTCAAAGCAGCGCTGGAACGTATGCACAAGCTGCTCGCTTGAAGCGGTCTGCACCGCACCATGAAAAAAGGCCGGAAACCGGGCCTTTTTTCATCTCCAGCGCCCCTGTTTAAAAGCGATGGTTGTATTGCACACTGAGGATATCAACGCTATTGCTGTACGTTCCCACCAATTTTCCAGTACTGGCAGTACCCGAATTGATTGAGGCATTGTTCACAAAAATGTGCGCGTAACCGGCATCCAGCGAATCTGCCTGAGTAAGTTTGTAGCTAGCGCCGAATGTCAGCCAGACACGATTTGCGTCCGGTATGCGCGCGGTACGGTATGGGTCTGATACCGGCGACTGGTCATAAGCAATACCGCTGCGCAGTTTCAACTTGTCGGTAGCCTGGTAATCGGCGCCCAGCGCATAACGCAGCGTGTCATCCCAGTTTTCCGTGGTAAGCCCGACCACAGCGCCCGTGTCGCGCACGATGCGCAACTCCTTGAACCGGCTCCAGCGCGTCCAGGTCACGTCCCCCATTACCGCCCATTGCGGGTTGATCTGGTGAAAACCGCTCAACGAAACCGTTTCAGGCAAAGTCATTTCCGCGCTGATCGGACCATTCGGCGCAGGCACGCCACCACTGAAAGTCACGTCTCCCTCCAGCTTATGGCGCACATCCGAGCGGTACGCCAGACCAAAACGCGTCGCCTGATCCAGTTCGTACAACACCCCCAGATTGTAGCCCACACTCCAATCGTCCCCCTTTACTTGCGCGAAGCCTTCGGCCACGCCCAGGTTGACGGCGTTGGTGAGTTCCGCCTTGATGTATTGCGCATCCAGTCCCACTCCCACTGACAACTTATCATTGATCTTGTATGCGAGCGATGGATTGATGTTGATGGTTTGCAACTCCGACTTGATCGCTTGAAAACGTCCCATCCAGTTTGACTCATAGTCGGTCTTGAGCCCGAACGGCGAGGAAATACCCACACCCGCACGTAATTGCGGGCTCAATTCCGCCACATAATATAAATTAGGCACCGCCGCCCAGTGTCCTGCATCCCCACCACTATTACCTAGCGGACGCCCTGGCGCCGCTGTACTGGCAGTATTGGAAAACTCAACCGAAGGCTTGATCGCATGCAGCACCAGCGACATCTGCTGGCCCGACAAACGTGTCATCCCGGCCGGGTTAAAAAACAATGTGCTGGTATCCTCTGCACTGGCGGCCCCGCCTGCAAATGCATTGCCCAGACCACTGGCGCTCTCCTCAATCAATGCAAATCCGGATGCAGCTGCATGATTGGCCGCCGTCAGTCCGAACCCACTTATTAACGCAGCAGTTACAACTTTTTTAATAGTCATCTTCTCAACCCCGATCTTATAAATTTATTGCGCAAGAAACGCAATGCGCCAATCCTTGATCCACCATCACAGAAGTATACCCTCGCCACTCCTCGATTTTGACAATCAAATGACGGCAGCAAGAAGTTTTTGAGACGCGTATATTAACAAAATAGCCATAGCAAACGCATAACGCAGTTGACCAAATGCCCTGCTTACTTTAACATTCGCGCTTCTTAATTCCCTGATAGCTCAGTTGGTAGAGCGACGGACTGTTAATCCGCAGGTCGTAGGTTCGAATCCTACTCGGGGAGCCAAAACACAAGCGCTTAGGCCATTCTTCGGAGTGGCCTTTTGCTTTTCCGAGTGTTCTGTATTGGCTCGAGGCCCCACCTTGGGCCGCACGCTCATCCACACGTCAAAGGAATCGACATGCAGGCAGACCAAGTTCTAAGCCACTTGAAAAAACATGGGCAACTTCTCGACTTGGAAATCGCATCAGCAACCGGGATTGCACTGGCTCAAGTACGCAAGTCACTGGCTGACTTAACGACGCGGGGAGAAATATCCCAGTGCAGCGTCACCCACTTCAATGGCAACAAGCGTGTTGATGGTTTTCAGTGCAGGATTTCGGGCTATGTGCCGCCCGTCGCACCAGGTCGAAAGGCTGGGCCTACCAAAAGCGTCTCATCAGATTAGAAACGAGGCAGCCATTGAAGATGCGTCGGAGTGAAGCGTATCTATGCCCCTGACCGCCGGCGACGATGAGTTCAAGAACGAACCCGGCGCAAGACGTTTTCGCTTCGTCGCCGTCTTGGCGGTCCAGGAGTCCAGCGGGTGATCCCTTCAGCGAGGGGTGATCCCAGTGGGTTTCAACCAATATTAAGGAGCAATACCAGTGACCAACGCACAACGCCGAGCAGCCGCCGCCCGCATGGCTGAAATGAATCCGTTAAACGACAGCAAGCCTGAACCAACGCCCAGCAACGCGTTCTGCCCTCATGAGGCAGGCGCGCATTACCTCACTGACGTGGGTACTGTCAGCAACACGATCAATCTGTTTTCCAAAGACCTAAAGCCGCCTGTTCACACCTACGGCATCATCACTGTTGATTTTGATCTGGATCCTGAGACTGGCAAATGGATCTGGTTTGATGGCGAGAAAAATCAGTCCCCGCGCAAGAATCAGGATGGCTGGCGTCTTGGCAGCAAGAAGTTATATGACACACGCGAAGACGCAGAGGCCGAACTTCAGCGCGAGATGGTCAAAAACGGTGACCGGGTGACCAAGGTGCATGACCTGCCCGACGATATGACTGCGCTGAAAAAGATGCGTAGCGCCCACCATCCAGACCGCAACTCCGATGCCGATCAGGATCTCTATCAGGCTGTTGTCGAGAAGCTGGACAGGATGCGCTCGGTGAGTCAGTGAACCGTACCAAAGCCTGACCGAGTTCAGACCCGCACAACCCACCATTGCCCGGTAGGTTCTTATCCCAGTGAAACTGAATCGCACCACTTCCCCACCGTTCTCCCATGTAAAAGCAGCATTTAAGCCATCCTTCGGAGTGGCTTTTTTGCGTTTCGGTATCGGTCATCCAGCATGTTAAAGTCAGCGAGTGCCATCTGCCGGCACCCTGCAATCAATTTTTAATGGGACGGGCATGTCCGGTTTGGTCCAACTTCGCAATACAACCAACACAGAGCATCCCACGCTTATCGTGGCCGAATGGTACGTCTATATCCTCCAGTGCGCAGATCGCACCCTCTACACCGGTGTGACCACCGATATCACCGCACGCGTCGTCACCCACAACGCTGGCAAGGGTGCCAAATACACGCGTGGCAGGTTACCAACAGTGCTGGTGTATCAAGAGAAAGCCAGTGATCGCGGAGCTGCGCTCAAACGCGAACATGCCATTAAGCAAATGCGTGCGGAAGAAAAGCGGCAGTTATTTCAAGTGTAGAGTTGGCAAGATGGCAACTATTCTTGCGCGAACTGGCTTCCCGTGACTCCATTGAGGCGGCACAATCGTTCTGGCTTTGAGCACGCCTGATCAATTTTCGATGCACGCCTGGATTTTTGGCTGACCCCATTTGTCGTCCAAGCAGGCTGTATAATCGCCACTTTTTTTGAGCATCCCGCCATGTGGTTTAAAAACATCTTCGTTTATCGCCTTGCCACTGACTGGGCCATGAGCGCCACGACCATGGAAGAGAAACTCTCCCTTCACCCGCTTCAGACATGTGCTGGCCTGGACAAGCAGAGTCGGTAGAATTGTACTGATCAGCACTTCATTACGATTCGTCAGAAAAGCCTCCTCGCCATGCAACCATCCACCCCAATGACCCACCAGGAAATTCATCAGCTGGAAAACTGGCTTGCATCACCCATGTTCAGGGGCAAGGCCATGCCGCTGGACCGGTTACAAGGCTTTCTGGCTGCCGTGGTGAGTTCACCTGACACCATCCTGCCAAGTGTCTGGATACCGGAAGTGCTGGGTTGCGCGCCAGCATATGATTCGATGGAGCAGGCGCAGGCGTTCATGGATCTGCTGATGCGGTTTTATAACGAAGTAGCCAGTACACTCCCGGGTAAACAACCGCTCAAACTGATCCTGAAGCCGAAGGTATCCGGGGAACCGGATATGGACTATCAATCCTGGTGCGAGGGCTATATTTCCGGGTGGTCGCTGTCGAAAGAAGAATGGCTGCGCCCTGGCAACGAACCGCTCAAAAAGCTGACCTTCCCCATTCTGTTTCTGTCCAGCGCATTCCGCGAAGCCGCAGAATTCAGCGGGCAGAAATATATCCCTGACGCTGACGACCTAAAAGTACAACAGGATTGTGTCGCGATGCTGCCGCAAGCCGTGACTGGCATATACAATTTCTGGCTTACGAAGCGCAGTCTGGCCCCCTCCCCCGCCCGACGGGAAATACCCAAGGTAGGGCGCAATGAATTATGCCCATGCGGCAGCGGTAAGAAATTCAAGCAGTGCTGCGGCGCCAACCGGATCATTCACTGACAACTTTCGCGTGAACACCCCTTGCACACATGATCTCGGCCCTCAGCCGGAAGAATTGCGTCAGACGGCGCTGTTCTGGTTGGCTGAGCCGGATGTCGCCCGCAAAGTTGAGGGAGTGGCTATTCTGGCGCAAGCATGGATAGCCGACAACGTCGTGCTGGATGCGCATGCCACGTTGTCGCCACGATCCCCACTACCCGGCCAACCGGATAAGCCGGAACGGGTGGCGCCGCGCCTGGTTAAACACCGCTCAATGATTACGCCAGAGGGGCGCGCTGTATTGATCCATGCGTTGGCGCATATCGAGTTCAATGCCATCAACCTGGCACTGGATGCCATTTGGCGATTCGCCGATATGCCGCCTGCGTATTACGCTGACTGGCTGCAGGTGGCGAAGGAGGAGGCGCTGCATTTCACGCTGCTGACCAGGCACTTGCAAAGCCAAGGCCACGTTTACGGTGATTTCCCGGCGCATAACAGCTTATGGGAGATGGCCGCCAAAACGCAGGGCGATATTCTGGCCCGCATTGCGCTGGTGCCACGCACGATGGAGGCGCGCGGACTGGATGCTTCACCGCCAGTCCGTGCCAAACTCGCGCAGGCGGGTGATATGGCCGCCGCTGCGATCCTCGATATCATCCTGCAAGATGAAATTGGTCATGTCGGTATCGGCAACCGCTGGTATGGCTGGCTGTGCGAGCAGCGCGGCCTGGATCCGGTCACCACCTACGCCCGCCTGGCCGCTGAGTACCACGCACCGGTCATGCGCGGCCCATTCAATCTCGAAGCACGACGCGCAGCAGGTTTCAGTGAGATTGAATTGGCTGCATTGGGACAGTCATGAACAAATTGAGCTGATCCCTTCGGGGTAGTATGGGGCCGAACAAAATCCTGTTGCAGTGAACTGGCAAGCTCATTTTGTCCATTTGTTGTCAAACAGCGTCCAATACTTAAGGCCGCTGCAATGAACAATCTGGACTAAACTTTTAGCATACCCTGTGCAGAAACCGCCAGGTGATCAAGGCCGCACAAGCAAACCCGCTGCAACGCGGCAAACGGAGGTGCCGTGTTGTCCAAGCGCTCGCTTCCCCTGTCCAAGGTCTACGGCCTGCTCGAACCGGGACCGGTAGTGCTGCTTACCTCGGCACACAAAGGCAAGATCAACGTGATGACGATGTCGTGGCACACGATGATGGAGTTCGAGCCACCGCTGGTAGGTTGCGTCATCAGCGGCCGCGACTTCAGCTTCGCTGCCCTCAAGGCGGCGCGGCAATGTGTACTCAACATTCCGACGGCGGAGCTGGCGGCGAAGGTGGTGGGTTGCGGCAATACCTCCGGCCGCCTCGTGGACAAGCTCGAGACCTTCAGCCTGACGCCGCTGCCGGCGGCTCTAGTCGGCGCACCGCTGATTGCCGAGTGCTACGCCAACCTGGGATGCCGTGTGGTCGATACGCGGCTGGTAAATCGCTACAACTTCTTCGTGCTCGAGGTGCTCAAGGCCTGGATCGACCTGGCCTGCAAAGACCCGCGCACGCTCCATCACCGCGGGCAGGGCATTTTCATGGTGGCCGGCGAGACCATCAAGCTGCCGTCGAAGATGAAGTAGCTGCCGCCGTCGGCGTTTGCTGCCGATGATGAAAGACAGCGGTGCCGGTGCCGGGGAACTGGCCGGTGGGGTGGTAATCATTGAGACTGTAGTAGTTCCGACTTGATCTGACATAAGGGTCAGCGCAAGCTGCCTTTTTTTTCAGCTCTTCCGCCATTTCTGCGTCATTGGGTTTCCAATCAGGAGGCTGTAATGCCACAAATCCGAAAGTACTATCAACTCGCATACCCTGTGCCTCACATACACCGTATTTGTGTGTAAAATAGACAGCTGTTTGCCGCCCTGGCGCCGCCAGGGCTGACTTCAAAATACCTCATCCTTGCCAATAGACTTATCGGGTTTAGCAAGGGCACCCCTCAGGAGAGATACCAGACATGACTTCTACGGGAACGATTCTCGTCGCTATCGACGGCTCCAAAAATTCCATCATTGCAGCGGGGGCCGCAGCCCAAATGGCTAAAATGCTTAATGCCCATCTTGGCCTGCTACATGTCCTGGATTCTCCACCCTTCGCTTTCTGGGCGGGCGTACAAGAGCAGATGAAGGACGATATTCGGCGCCAGGCAGAAGCCACTCTCAAAGATATATCCGAAAAAATAAGCTCAGCCTGCCATATCATTCCCGAGTTCTACCTTATGGATGGCGTGCCCGAAGAAGAAATTCTGCGCGTCGTCAATCAAGATAAAAAAATACTCATGGTGGTCATCGGACGCGCAGGCATTGCGACCGAGAAAAAAGCCCATCCCAGCCTAAGAAAAGCTTCCGGTCGTCTGGGTATGCGACTTTCCGAATTGTTGCCTATTCCGGTGGTAATTATTCCTCCTGATATTGCACTCGACCGGATTTGCCCGGATATGGCTTCCGAGGCTGGCGAATCCGATAAAGCATAGATCAAATTTAAAATAACAGGCATACAGCTTATGGACATTTTCCTTCCTATCGCACACATGGATGTCAACCTCTGGTTGATCCTGTTTTTTGGCGGCATTGTCGGATTTCTCTCTGGCCTGGTCGGTGTTGGCGGTGGTTTTCTGATTACTCCCCTGCTCATCTTCGTGGGTGTACCACCGATCGTTGCAGTCGCTACCGGTGCAGCACAGATCGCAGGCACGTCAGCGGGTGGCAGCTACGCCCACTGGCGCCTGGGAAATATCGACTTCAAAATGGGTATCTTCCTGCTTTGCGGTAGCTGGATAGGTGGTGGTGGTGGCGTTTATCTCGCCAAACTGTTACAGGAGAGCGGGCAGTTCGGCAATATTGTGACTTTTCTGTATGTGGGTCTGCTCGGCTTCATTGGTTCCAGCATGCTGGTCGAATCCATCAGTGCAATCCAGCATGCTGGCAAACCGGTCAAGAAAAAAGAAGGCGGCCTTGGTGCCAGGCTTGCCATATGGCTGGAAAATCTGCCTGGGCAAATGGATTTCCCGACTTCTGGATTGCGCGCTTCGGTAGTGTTGATTTTCATTTTGGGCACTGCCGTAGGCGTACTGACATCACTGATGGGTGTCGGCGGGGGGTTCGTCATGGTACCGGTGATGATTTATATGCTCAAAATGCCCACTAAAGTCGTCGTCGGTACGTCACTGTTCCAGCTGCTCTTCACCACGGCAGCCGTGGCGGTCATGCAAGCGGGCGTCAATCACGCGGTGGATCCGTTCCTGGCTCTAATCCTTATTTTCGGTTCGGCATTTGGTACGCAATGGGGTACAAAAATAGGCATGCGTCTTCCCGGTGAGAAACTACGGCTGATCCTGGCACTAGTGGTGGTCGCTGTAGCCGTGAAAATGCTGATCGGGCTTTTGATTACTCCCCATGAGGTTTACTCCATGACGAGGTCTGCAGTATGAAGCGCTTTACCCTGGCTATCGTTTTTATGGTTTTCTTACTGCAAACAGATTTTTCAGCAGCCGAAGACAATCTCATCACCCAGCTCGACTCGGATCATGTCGACATCACCGCTCATTTTACTGGCGAGCAAATACTGGTATTTGGTGCCATCGCCAACAAAGGCGACGTGATCATCAAGGTGACCTCACCGGCACAAAGCGTGGCCATGTCGCAGAAAGTTCAAAGCGGACCGATTTGGCTCGATAGCGGAAATATTACCGTCAAAAACACACCGGGCATCATGTACCTGCTGTCCAGTCACCCCATCGTTCAGATTGTGGCGCCGCAAGAATTGAAGAAATATGGCTTAAGCCTGGAAAGCGGGTTGGAAGGCAGCGTGCTTGAGGGATCGACGCACGGCATGGAAGACTGGCGGACGGCATTTTTACGGCTCAAACAATCCAAAAAATATTACAAGGAATTCGATAACGCAGTGACCGTAGTCGGCGATCGGCTTTTCTTTTCCAAACTCACGCTGCCAGCCAAGCTGCCTTTAGGTGAATATGCACTGGACACTTACCTGGTGCGGGATGGAAAAGTCACGGCGCACCAATACAGCAAGCTGGAAGTGCGCCAGGTACAGTCAGAACTATGGGTATCCAATTTTGCCCATCAGAATCCCTGGGTATATGGGGCTTCATTCACGCTTCTGGCCATCGCCATAGGTTTGGCGCTGGGCATCATGCTACGCCGCAACAGTAATACGGACGATTGATTTAGCAGGTGTCGAACAAGCTTTGCCGCACCGCGACTGGCATTGGTTACTGAGCAAAGAAGCTCAGCACTTCTGTGAGTTCGCGGCTGCGCCGCATTGGCGGCAAGCTTTGCCAGATGCGCCGTCCGTAAGGTTTGGAAAGCAGACGCGGATCGCAGATCATCAATACGCCGCGGTCAGCTTCGTCGCGAATCAATCGACCTGCTCCCTGTTTGAGGGTAATCACCGCATGGGGTAGCTGATATTCCATAAAGGCGTTCCCTCCAGACTGATTGATATGACTGATACGCGCGGCCAGCACCGGATCATCCGGCGGCGCAAAAGGCAGCTTATCGATCACCACCAGTGACAGCGCCTCTCCCTTGACGTCCACACCCTCCCAGAAACTCTGACTGCCGAGCAATACAGCATTGCCAAGCTGACGAAAACGCTCGAGCAGTTCGGTTCGGGATTGCTCGCCCTGCATGAGAATGGGATATTCCAGCGCACTTTGTTCGAAGGCCTGTTGCAACAGGCCGTGCGCTTCTTTCATCGCACGCAACGAGGTAAACAGCAGAAAAGCTCTGCCTTGACTGGCGGCAATTACTGGCAAGGCCGCCTCGACTACGGCGCCTGTATAAGCGGGCGTGTTGGGCTCAGGCATATCCGGGGGGACATAGAGCATAGCCTGTTGGTCATAATCGAATGGACTGTCCCAGGACGCGCTGGTCGCTTCCATGAGCCCGAGTTGCTTGCGGTAGTGGGCAAAATCGCCTTTTACAGACAACGTTGCTGAAGTAAAAATCCAGGCGCGTGCACTCCCCTCGATCTGCTTTTTGAATATCTCCGCCACCGACAGCGGGGTGGTATTGAACCCCAATGCGTGACTGAATACTTCCACCCAACGCACACTCTCTGCAGGAGTTGGCTCCTGCCATTTGGCATACATGTTTACCAACTCTCGCGCGCGCTGCCAGCAGCTTTCCAAACCGGGTGCACGTTGCGCCTGCGTTTCCAGATGTGCTGCAAGCTCATCCAGTGCCGCGCCCGCCTCGACAAAAGCCGCTTCAAACCCGCTGCGGTCGCGCACTTTCTCCAGCGGCCAGCGTCCGCTATCCTCACTGAATATCAAACGCAAATCGCGTGCTGCCTTGTCCAGCTTTTTCGCTGCATCAGGGAGTGCCGCGTAATCCTTGCACGACTGTACCGCTTCCAACCGTGCATCCCGTGCCAACTCGACTAACTGACCGGTAGTCAGGGTTTCACCAAAGAATAGCCCGGCAGTTTCGGGCAGTTGATGTGCTTCATCGAATATTACTGTATTGCATGCCGGCAGCAGCTCGGCTACACCTTCATCACGCAGCCAGACATCCGCAAAAAACAGATGATGATTGACCACGACAATATCTGCCTCAAGCGCTTTTTTGCGCGCTTCCAGCACAAAGCATTTTTTGTGATGCGGACAATCACCGCCCAGACAATTTTCCCGGCTGGAAGTGACGTAACGCCAGATGTTGGCATCTTCGGCCACGCCATGCAGTTCTGCCTTGTCACCACTGCGACTGGATTCAGCAAAATGGTTTACTTGCTCGAGATGCGCCACATCTTCGCGCGACATAAAGTGACCTTCTTCACGTGCGCGTTCCAGGTGGTAGTGACAGACATAATTGGCACGACCCTTGAGTAGCGCCACGATGGCAGGCACTTTAAGAGCATTCCGCACGCTTGGCAGATCGCGCCGATAGAGTTGGTCTTGCAGGTTTTTAGTGCCGGTAGAAATGATGACTTTGCCGCCATGCAGCAATGCAGGGGCAAGGTAGGCGAGAGTTTTTCCGGTACCGGTGCCAGCTTCGGCAATGAGTACGCCACGGGACTCGATGGTCTGTCCAATGGCCTGGGCAAGTTCCAGTTGTTGCGCACGTGCCCGATACCCTGGAATTGCTGCTGCAAATACGCCCTCGGCGCTGAATACGGTTGCCAGGTCGTTCATCATGGATGGCTATTCGGATAAGCGTGCATGTTAGCACGCCATATACCCAACTTCACCTGCCAATGTGCCTTTAGCACATGTGAAAACCCGGCTAAAATTACGAAAACTTTCTATAGATTCGGGACGAACCTAGTCGAGGCGAAATCTGTAATTTCTACCAGTTCCCATTAAACATCGGCAACCCAGGTCTGGGTACGCAGCATGGCGCGGATACGTGCGACAGCCTGACCATGTAACTGACATACCCTCGATTCGGAAACTCCCATCACCACACCAATTTCCTTGAGGTTCATTTCCTGCTCGTAATAGAGCCCCATCATCTGTTTTTCACGTTTTGGAAGACGTCCTATTGCGTCAATTACTGCGCCACGAAAACCATTATCGATCATGCTTTGCAGGGGGTCGCTGGAAGTATCCATATGATTCCGGTCGAGGAAATTGGAGTGTCCTCCGGCCTCATGGAAATCTTCGTAATAGAGCAATTGGTGTCCACCGCCTTCGCACAGCATAAGCTGATACTCGGCCAGAGTCAGTTTGAGATGTTCGGCAATTTCGGTCTCGCGCGGAGCCCGTCCCAGACGTTGCTGTAGCGCACTGATTGCCACTTCAATTTTGCGCATGTTCTGACGCGCGGTACGCGGCATCCAGTCATTGCTGCGCAGCTCATCCAGCATGGCGCCACGAATACGTTGCACAGCATAGGTTTCAAACTGTGCGCCGTTAGTTTCTTCATAGCGGTTCACCGCATCCAGCAGGCCGATCATTCCGGCCTGTACCAGATCATCCATTTCGACGCTGGGCGGTAATTTCGCTTTCATGTGATAAGCCAGGCGCTTGACCAATAGGGCATGTTGCGCGATATGGTTATTTTTGCTGGCAATTTCAGTGATGGCTGGCATGATTAAATCCTCCCTCTGGATTAAATCGGACACAGATCAGGGCTGGGGTAAAACGATAGGATGTCGTTAGCACGCTACTGGCAGCACAAAACATACAGTGCTCAGCATTGCATATCGCATTCAGGATCATTTCCATCTCCCCTTACACGTCTCGATTCAGTTTGCCAGTGGGTTCACTGGTTGTATGAATATTGACGTTAATCCCAGGAACTGCAAATCAGCGTAGCTCGGTATTTTTCGTAGGTAAC
>JANMKH010000566.1:0-2485 GCA_031371965.1 Sulfuriferula sp. | reverse complement strand
TCTGCATTCAGCTTATCTGGAATACAACTGGAATGGCCAGGCGATTGACGCGGTATTCGTGGTTGAGCAAGTTGCCTAGGGAAACGCCGATTAAATTGGCCGTTCGCCCTGAGCTCGTCGAAGGGCTTTTGCGACAGATTGATTGTTGGCATTTAATCCGTTCATGGTTCGACAGACTCACCACGAACGGATTAAATCGGCGTTCCCCTAGAGCGCGAGACCCCAGTTCAACACCCAAACATCCGCCTCATAAACTCACTTCCTCAATCGTAAACAGCCGCCGATACTCGCGCATGGCGTAGCGATCAGTCATGCCGGCGATATAGTCTGCGATGGCACGCGGCGGGTCGCTATGGGCTTTTTCCTGGTGCTCGGTGGGCAACAAACCTGGGTCGGACAGGAACACACCAAACAGGTCGGTAACCACACGCACAGCCTTGGTGCTCATGCGCGCGACACGATAGTGGCGGTACAGAAATTTGCGCAAGAACTGTTTAAGTTCGCGGTTTTCAGCGGCGATGGCGGGGCTGAAACCGATGAGCATGGGCGCGGCGCGCACTTCATCCACGTTTTGCACCTCGGCTGCCTGGATGGCGGCCTGGCTGTGTTCCACCAGGTCGAGCACCAGGGTGTTGATCATGCGCCGCACCGTTTCGTTGATCAGGCGGCGGCCATTGAGCTGCGGATACTTGGTTTGGGCAGCTTGCAGATGACGCGCAAACAGATCCACCTGTTCCAGTTGTTCCAGCGTGATCAGACCCGAACGCAGGCCATCATCGACGTCGTGGTTGTTGTAGGCGATTTCATCAGCGAGATTGGCGACCTGCGCCTCCAGGCTGGGCTGCTGCTTCATGATGAAGCGCTCGCCGACGTCACCCAGCATGCGCGCATGATGCAGCGAGCAGTGCTTGAGGATGCCTTCGCGCGTCTCGAAGCATAAATTGAGGCCGTCGAATTCCGCGTAGCGTTCCTCCAGCTTATCCACCACGCGCAGGCTTTGCAGGTTGTGTTCGAAGCCGCCGTATTCCTTCATGCAGGCGTTGAGCGCATCCTGCCCGGCGTGGCCGAACGGGGTGTGGCCGAGGTCGTGCGCCAGCGACACCGCCTCCACCAGGTCTTCGTTCAGCGTCATGATGCGCGCGATGGTGCGGCCAATCTGCGCGACTTCCAGGCTATGGGTGAGACGCGTGCGGAACAGGTCGCCCTCGTGATTCACGAACACCTGGGTCTTGTATTCCAGACGGCGGAACGCGCTGGAATGAATGATGCGGTCGCGATCGCGCTGGAATTCGCTGCGCGGCGCGGCCGACGGTTCAGGGTGACGCCGCCCACGCGAATCGGCGCTGCGGGCGGCGTAGGGAGCGAGTTCAGGCCGGATGGACATAGTGGGTAAGCGCCGCCTCCAGGTCGGCTTGCGGCACCTCGGCGGTGACAAACGCCGCCCCGGTGCTGCGCAACAACACAAAGCGGATGCGCCCGCCTTCGACTTTTTTATCCAGCCCCATGTGCTGCATGTATGCTTCCACGCCCAGATCGGGCGCGGTGTCGGGCAGGCCGGCACGGCGATACAGACTGCGCACGCGTTCGACTTCGGCTGCGCTCATCAGCCCCATGCGCCGCGACACGTCCGCTGCCAGCACGGTCCCGGCGGCCACCGCCTCGCCGTGCAGCCAGTTGCCGTAGCCCATGCCGGACTCGATGGCGTGGCCGAAGGTATGGCCGAGATTGAGCAACGCGCGCAGGCCGGACTCGCGCTCGTCCTTGGCCACCACTTCGGCCTTCACTTCGCACGAGCGGCGCACCGCGTAAGCGATGGCCTCCGCATCCAGCGCGCGCAATTTTTCCACGTTGGCTTCGAGCCAGTCGAAAAAAGCCGCGTCGTAGATCAGGCCATACTTGATCACCTCCGCCAGCCCGGCAGACAACTCGCGCGGCGGCAGGGTTTTCAGCGTGTCGGTATCGGCCAGCACCAGTTGCGGCTGGTAGAACGCGCCGACCATATTCTTGCCCAGCGGATGGTTGATGCCGGTCTTGCCGCCCACCGACGAATCCACCTGTGCCAGCAGCGTGGTGGGGATCTGGATGAATGGCACGCCGCGCAGATAGCTCGCCGCCGCAAAACCGGTCAGGTCGCCGATCACGCCGCCGCCCAAAGCGATCAACGTGGTCTTGCGTTCGCAGCGATGCGTCAACAGCGCGTCGAATATCGTATTCAGCGTTTCCCAGGTTTTGTATTGCTCGCCGTCGGGCAGCACGATAGGCACGACTTCCACGCCGTTCAACACCAGACCGTCAGTAAGGGTTTGCAGATACAAAGGCGCCACCGTGGTATTGGTGACAATGGCCACGCGCTGTTGCGCCAGATACGGCAGGATCAGGGCAGGCTGGTGCAGCAGGCCGGCGCCAATGTGGATGGGATAGCTGCGCTCGCCCAAGTCTACGGTGAGTGTTTGCATGTTTTATGATTCGTCGTAAGCGTCGAGTT
>JANMKH010000543.1:0-1538 GCA_031371965.1 Sulfuriferula sp. | reverse complement strand
CAACTGGAAATGGGTTTGATTTCATCCGATGATGCCAAACTTTCTCATAACCGCAATCTTGTTTCACGAGCACTTGGAGTCGAAGCCACTGTCGACGTCGATGTCTACGAAGACAATGTGCAGGTAAACGATATTTATTTGCTATGTTCAGATGGTTTGAATGACATGGTGGACGACGCCGACATTGAACTGGCGGTGAGTGAATTGCGTGCCAATCTTCCCCTTGCCGCAACTCAACTGATACAAATGGCGAACGATAATGGCGGTCATGACAATGTTTCGGTGCTGATTGCCAAAGTAAGGAATGGCGAAGCAGAGGAAGGTGGCCTCATGGACAGATTATTTAATTGGCTGAAATCATTTTAGGATCAATGCGCTATGGCGAAACTAGTGGTCAGTTATGAAGGGATCGCCGAGGGACATTATTTTCTCGACAAGGCGCGGTTTGCGATTGGGCGAAAATCGGATAACGAAATTTGTCTGGACGCGCCGGGGGTCAGCAATTTGCACGCAGTGATCATCACCATTGGCAATGATCATGTCTTGGAAGATGCAGATAGCACCAATGGTATTTCGATCAATGGAAAAAAAATCACCAAGCACATTCTGCAGAATAATGATGTGATCGAATTGAGCGGCTATCAGTTGAAATATGTCAATCAACGCGCAACGTCGGATATGGATTTCGACAAGACGATGATTATGAAAGCGCCGCAATTGGAAGTGAATGCGCTGCCCGCACACGTGACACCACAAACCAGGCCGCCATTGGCAACAGCGGTATTTTCTGCGCGTTCGGTAAAAACCAGTTTTCCGCTAGGGGGCGTGAAAAACCTGAAAGGGCAGGATCCTGAGGAAGAAATATTGATTAGCCGTCCACTGAAAACATTTGGTCAGCCCGGGGTTCAGGTCGTTATGATTTCGCGTCGTCCGCATGGCTATTATGTGACCCATGTAGAAGGCAAAAAACATCCCAGGGTAAATGGAAAATCCGTCGGTTCCCGGCCATTCCTGCTAAAGGAAAATGACCTGGTTGAAGCAGGAGAGATTAAGTTGAAGTTTTTTTTGAAACACTCCGGCTAGATGGCGTGTTCGTCGCAGTGAGCCACCCTTAATCCAGGCCACTTCGCTACGCTTATATGTGCTGGACTCCCCCGATGCGACGAAAGCGTATTTGAATCGTCAGCATCGACAGGCTGATAAAGCTGCCAAACGCAATAATGATCCAGTCCATTGGCCAGCCAGCACGATCCATCAGTGCGTAGAAACCAAGCAGAACGAGAATAGAGAGGTTCTCATTGAAATTCTGAACGGCAAAGGATAGGCCCGCACCAATCAGCAAGTGGACGCGATGTTGTAACAGGGCGTACATCGGCACCACGAAAAAACCACCCAGCCCGCCTATTATCATCAGTAACCCGGCAGCGATGAGCGGGTCGTTGACAAACATCATGCCGATCACGACTAAGCCCATTACGATACCGGCAGGCAGTACCTTGATTGAATCCTGTAGTTTTATATAACGCCCTGCCAGTACC
>JANMKH010000538.1:0-1621 GCA_031371965.1 Sulfuriferula sp. | reverse complement strand
CGGGCTCCTGATATTGCTGCTGGTCAACCCCCAGGTACTGGACTGGCAGCTCGACCTGCTCGACGCCCGTACCGATTTGCGTTTGTCGCAAGTTTCCCTGGAAGCGGCAGCTGGCTGGCAGCCCGCGCGCGAAGCACGCTGAACATAATCGAAAATCAAGGAGTTCATCACATGAAAAACTTATACAGCCAACAAAAAAATGCCCTGGGGCGATGGTCCGCTTGGTTACTGGCCGGCAGTTTGTCTGCAAGTCTTCTGGCAGGGTGCGGCGACAAACCCAAAACACCAGAGAATGACGCAGCGCAGCCCAAGCAAACGGAACCGGCAGGCAAAGACGGGACAGCACCCGCACCGGAAAAACAGGGTGCCGGGAAATTGCTCGCCCTGAGCGCCGAAGAAGCCCAAATAGCCGGCATCAAGGTGCAGAAACTGGAACCCCAGGAAAAAGCCGAGCAGGTTGTAGTCACGGCGACCATTCAGGCCAACCAGGATAAATTGGCACATGTAGGCCCACGTGTGCCTGGGCGTGTCGTCAAGGTGAATGCCAGCCTGGGCGACCGGGTGAAACCGGGACAGGTGCTGGCAATGCTCGATAGCATCGATCTGGGTGAGGCGCGTTCGAGCTATCTGCAAGCGGCGAGCGAGGCGGCGCTGGCCCAGGCCAATTTCGAGCGCGCCAGCGGCTGAATGCCGACAATATCATCCCCGAGAAAGACTACCTGCGCGCCCGCGCCGAACACGAAAAGGCCCGCGCCGCCCTGCGCGCCGCCGGTGACAAGCTGCGCATGATGGGGGTCGCCCCGGAGAAATCGTCCAGCTCGGTGTTTCCGCTGACCGCCCCGTTTGCCGGCACCATCATCGAGAAAAAGGCGGTACTGGGGGAGCTCGCTGCGCCGGACCAATCCCTGTTTACCGTGGCCGATCTGTCCACCCTGTGGATCGAAAGCGATCTGTTCGAGAAGGACCTTGGCAAGGTCAAGGTTGGCGCTCAGGCCGCCGTCACTGTGTCAGCCTATCCGGGCGAAGTGTTCAAGGGCCGGCTCACCTATATCAGCAGCACGATGAACAAGGAAACCCGTACGGTCAAGGCGCGGGTGGAAGTGCCGAATCCCGATGGCAGGCTGAAACCGGAAATGTTCGCTAGTGCGGCGATCAACACCACCGGGGCGAGCGCCAAAGCGCTGATCGTGCCGGAAGACGCCGTGTTGCTGTTGCAGGGGCAACCGACGGTATTCGTTGCCGAAAGCGGTGGATTCGAGCCGCGCGCCGTGGAAGTGGGCGAACGTGCCCAGGGGTATGCCGTGCTGAAATCAGGCGTGGCGGCGGGCGAGAGCGTGGTGGTGAGCGGTGCCTATACGCTCAAAGCACGGCTGCTCAAATCGCAAATCGGCGCGGAATAGGAGACGGCCATGCTGAATTATATCGTTGATCTCTCCTTGCGCTACAAGGTGCTGGTGCTGGTGGCCTTTCTGCTGGTGGTGTTGCTGGGCGTGAAAGCCTGGCGCGAAGTGCCGGTGGATGCATTTCCCGACGTGACACCTGTACAGGTGAACATCTATACGGAGGCGTCTGGGCTTGCGGCCGAGGATGTGGAAAAGCTGCTGACCTTTCCAGTGGAAGG
>JANMKH010000529.1:0-2213 GCA_031371965.1 Sulfuriferula sp. | reverse complement strand
TGGCCGTGCTCGTCAGCCAGCACCTGAATTTCAATGTGTCGCGGTTTTTGCAGGTAGCGTTCCATGTACACCACCGGGTTGCCGAAAGCGCTTTGCGCTTCGGCCTGGGTCATGGCTACTGCGTTGAGCAGCGCGCCATCGCTATGCACCACGCGCATCCCGCGCCCGCCGCCGCCGCCCGCGGCCTTGATGATGATCGGGTAACCCACGTGGTTGGCGATGCGCATGATTTCTTCCGGATTGTCCGGTAATGCACCATCAGATCCGGGTACGCACGGCACGCCGGAGGCCTTCATGGCATCTTTGGCGGAAACTTTGTCGCCCATCAGTCGGATGGTTTCCGGGCGCGGGCCGATAAACACGAAGCCGGAAGATTCCACGCGTTCGGCGAAGTCAGCATTTTCCGACAGGAAGCCATAGCCGGGGTGAATCGCCTCGGCATCGGTGAGTTCTGCAGCACTGATAATTGCCGGTACGTTCAGATAACTCAGTGCCGAAGCGGCAGGGCCGATACACACCGATTCATCGGCGAGCTTGACGTATTTGGCGTCGGCATCAGCCTCGGAGTGGACGGCGACCGTCTTGATACCCATTTCGCGACAGGCGCGCTGGATACGCAGAGCGATTTCGCCGCGATTGGCGATGAGGATTTTTTCAAACATGGAGTGCCTGTTAAATGATGGGGCCGTATAACTAGGGTAGTTGCAGGATGAACAGGAAGCTCCTGCGAATTAATTCCTGCCAAATGATGTTGGATTTATCTGCGCTGCTTAAAATCCTGCTGATCCCGTACAGTGTCTCAGCCAATAATAAACATCGGCTCGCCGTATTCCACCGGCTGACCGTTCTCGACCAGAATCGCCTTGATGATACCGCCCTGGTCGGCCTCGATTTCATTCAGTAGTTTCATCGCCTCGATGATGCACAGCGTTTCGCCAGCAGATACGCTTTGCCCGATTTCCACAAAGACTTTGGCACCTGGGCTGGACGAGCGGTAGAACGTGCCAACCATGGGTGATTTGACGATATGCCCCTCGGGTGCGGCTGCCTCCGCTACTACAGGAGGAGCTGCCGCGGGTGCCACAGGTGCAGTTGGAGCAGGTGCATAGCTTGGCATATTGCTCATGTAGATGGGCTGGGTGTTTTGTGCGGTGCGGGTAATGCGGACTTTTTCTTCACCCTCGGTGATTTCGAGTTCGGCAATACCGGACTCTTCCACAAGGTCGATCAGTTTTTTAAGTTTTCTCAGATCCATATTCAGGCCTTGATAGTCAGTTGGGTGAGCGCGTGTTCGAGCGCCAGTTCGTATCCCTGCGCGCCGAGCCCGCTGATGACGCCCACCGCCAGATCACTGAAATACGAATGATGGCGGAAGGTTTCACGGGCAAATACATTCGACAGGTGGACTTCAATGAAAGGGATGGCCACTGCGGTCAGCGCATCGCGTAGTGCAACGCTGGTGTGGGTGAAAGCTGCCGGATTGATGATGATGTAGCTGGTTTGCTGCCGGGCTGCGTGGATTCGGTCAATCAGCGCGGCCTCACTATTGCTTTGCCAGCATTCAAGTGCAACCTTGGCGGCCTTGGCACGGGCAGCCAGGCTGGCGTCGATATCAGCCAGGGTGGTGCTGCCGTAATGTTCTGGTTCGCGCGTCCCCAACAGGTTCAGGTTGGGGCCATGGAGCACCAGAATATGCGGTATTTTAGCCTTGCTTGCGGGCTTGGCGGAGCGTGTGCGCAGGGAATTCATGGCGGCAAGTTTGCCGCAAGTTGGGTGAAGTTGTCCAGACGTTTAACGAACATGCCGCCAAATGCATGTTTTAACGAGGCGAGCAATGGCGACGTGTTCCAGTTCAGTGAGTTGCCAATAGTGGTTTCAGTGTGGCTTCGAGTTTGGCAGTGCTCAATCCACCCAGTTCGGTGGCGACAATTTTACCCGAGCGATCCAGGATCAACGTGTAGGGCAGGCCACCCAGGCGGTTGCCTGTGGCCTGCGACAAAGCCACCGCATCCAGGTCGCCCACCAATACCGGATAATTCATGCCCATTTGGTCGGAGAAGGCTTGAACTTTTGCCGTCTCGTCAATGGCAATGCCGACAAACTGCAGGCCCTGCGCGCCGTATTTGCTTTGCAGCTTGATAAATTCCGGGATCTCCGTGCGGCACGGGGGACACCAGGTGGCCCAGAAATTCACCACCAGCACCTTGCCACGC
>JANMKH010000498.1:0-1815 GCA_031371965.1 Sulfuriferula sp. | reverse complement strand
GCTTCCAGCTTGGCCAGATGCGCCTGGACAATCAGTTCATCACGTTGCTGGGCCAGGTTATCCAGAATTTTTTGTATTTCCTCGCGCGTATCCATGTTGCTTCCTTTCTGATTGCGATATGGTACCGGGTTTCTACAATATAGCCCCGATTTGGGGAGGATGGGTTTGAATTGGTTCCGGACTCATAGTCCTGCCAGCACCCGGATATGAGCGGCGGCGCTGCGACCCAGTGCGGGCAGGGCATAACCGCCCTCAAGGGTGGAAACGATGCGGCCATGGGCGTATTTCTGCGCGATGGTTTTCACCTGTTGCGTCACCCATGTGTAATCTGCCTCGGTGAGATTCAGCATCGCCATGTCGTCCTCGCGGTGGGCGTCGAAGCCGGCGGAAATGAACACCATTTCCGGCGCAAATTGTTCCAGCGCAGGCAGGCACTGTTCCATGAAGGCTGCTCGGAATCCGGCGCCATCCGTGCCTGCCGGCAGCGGCACGTTGATGATGTGTTCGTTGCCGGAACCCGCGCCGCTGTGCGGGTAGAACGGATGCTGGAAAGTGGAGCACAACATGACGCGTGGGTCGTCATGGAAAATGTCCTCGGTGCCGTTGCCGTGGTGTACGTCGAAGTCGACGATGGCCACGCGCTGCAAGCCGTATTGCGCGAGGGCATGGGCGACGCCGACGGCGACGTTGTTGAAAATGCAGAAGCCCATGGACTGGTCGCGGGTGGCGTGGTGACCGGGCGGGCGCACATTGCAGAAGGCGTTGTCTGCCTCGCCACGCATCACCATATCGGTAGCCATGACTGCCGCGCCCGCCGCACGCAGGGCCGCTTCCAGTGAATAGGGGTTCATTGCGGTGTCGGGGTCAAGCCTGGTCAGCCCGGCGGCAGGCGCACTGGCCTCTATCTGGTCCAGATACGCCGCCGCGTGCACCCGTAACAACTGTTCCCGGGTGGCGCGCGGCGCCTCTGCATAGTGCAGAAAATCATGCAGCCGGGCGGCGATGAGCTGATCCTGGATAGCAGTGAGCCGCTCCGGGCACTCCGGGTGGTGCGGTCCCATGTCGTGTCTGGCGCAAGCGGGATGGGAGATGATGGCGGTGAACACAGGGTTGGTCTCGTTCGGTTGGTAGCAAGAGTGATCATGTTGTAACCAATGGATGCTACATTGCAAATACTTTTTAACAGTTAGTTCAAGCCATGGCGAGTCATTACCTCACCCCCCTGTTCAGCCCGCGTTCGGTCGCCGTGATCGGTGCCAGCACCAAGCTGGAGTCGATCGGCGGCATCGTGTTCCAGAACATGCTGCAAGCCGGTTTCCGCGGCAAAATCTACGCCGTCAACCCGAAATACACGGAAGTCCAGGGGCAGCCCTGCTATGCCAGCCTCGCCGATATCCCGGAGCAGGTCGACTTGGTGGTGATCGCCACGCCTGCCGCCAGCGTGCCGGATCTGGTGGAAATCGCCGGGCGTCGTGGCGTACGCGCGGCGGTGGTGATGTCCGCCGGCTTCAGCGAGGGCGGAGCACAAGGCAAGGCGCTTGAAGCGGCCATGCAGCAAAATGCACAGCGCCACGGGCTGCGGCTAATCGGGCCGAATTGCCTGGGCATCATGCGTCCCAGTATCGGGCTCGACGTGACCTTCAGCCGGGGCGGCGCCAACCCTGGCAATCTGGCGCTGGTCTCGCAGTCCGGGGCGATTTGTACTGCCATTCTCGACTGGGCCAAACCCAATGGCGTGGGTTTTTCCACCGTGGTCTCCGTGGGCATTTCCGCCGATCTGGATTTCGGCGAAATTCTCGACTATCTGGTGGCCGA
>JANMKH010000496.1:0-2874 GCA_031371965.1 Sulfuriferula sp. | reverse complement strand
CGGCTTTACCGCACAGGGCTTGTTCGTGATGGATGGCTCAAAACGCAGCAGTCATGGCAATGCCTACTTCACCGGCTTTGGCAAAACCAAGCGTATCGTATTGTTCGATACCCTGCTGAAACACCTGGAGGCGGATGAGGTAGAAGCCGTGCTCGCACATGAACTGGGTCATTTCAAGCGCCGCCATGTGGTCAAGCGCATGGCTTGGGTGTTTGCAGCCAGCTTGGTGTTTCTGTGGGTACTCAACTGGTTGATGACGCAAACCTGGTTTTTTAACGGCCTGAATGTAACAAGCCAGAACACCGGCATGGCGCTGGTGCTGTTTTTTCTGGTATTGCCGGTATTCACCTTCCTGTTGCAACCGCTGAGCAGCCTGTATTCACGCAAACATGAGTTCGAAGCAGATCAGTATGCTGCGGTGCAAACGCAGGCACATAGCCTGATCAGTGCATTGATAAAATTATACCGGGATAACGCTTCTACCCTCACCCCGGACCCGTTGTATGCCATGTTCTATAATTCGCATCCGGATGCTCAACAGCGCATAGCGCGTTTGCAGATAGCCGTGCATAATTAGCACAGATACTATGTTTCAAAGGGCCTTACATGAAATCCATTCTTGCCGTTGCATTGTTACTTACCACTGCTCCACTCTATGCTGCCCCGTTCGACAAGGGCGACCCGAAAATAGGGAAAACGCTGGTGGATAAATCCTGCTTGAGTTGCCATGCTTCGATGGTCGGCGGCGACGGCTCCAAAATCTATACCCGTGCCGATCGCAAGGTCAAAAACGCACAGCAACTCGCGGCGCGCGTAGCCGCATGTAATGCCAATACCGGTGCCAACTGGTTTCCGCAGGATGAGATGCATGTGGAGGCCTACCTGAACCAGGAATATTACAAGTTCAAGTAATACCATCATGACTGGCGTATGCGACCTCACCGCTAAATCCTGCAAGCCCTGCGAGGGTGGCACACCTGCGCTGAGCCAGACTGAAATCACCGCGCTGCTCGCCCAACTGGACGGATGGGAACAGAACGGCGTATTAATCGCAAAAACTTACCGTTTCAAAGACCACTACCAAACCATGGCATTCGTGAATGCAGTGGCCTGGATATCCCACCGCGAAAACCATCATCCCGACATCCACCTGGGCTACAACCAGTGCCGCATGGAATACACAACCCATGCGCTGAACGGCCTGTCTGAAAACGATTTCATCTGTGCTGCCAAGATCGATGCCCTGTTCCATCTGTAAGCCGCCCATCCTGAACGAGCCTTTCTGAAATATAAGTCGCCTCTTCCGCAACTGTACCGTCAAGTGAAATAGAATACGGGCATGATCTACCCTGCCAGCCGCCCGCACTTATGACCAGCCCAATACCCATGCAGGGACTGGTGACTGCCACCTTCGGTAGGCACTACCAAGTTGAAGCCGGGGACACACTGATCGAATGCGTATCGCGTGGTAAACGCAGCGGCATCGCCTGTGGCGATCGCGTAGTTTTTCTGCCTACCTCCCCCGGACAAGGCGTCATCGAATCGATACTCCCGCGCGACAATCTGCTGCATCGCTCGGTCGCGCATCGCAGCAAGCTGATTGCCGCCAACGTGTCGCGCATCGTCATCGTCGTCGCGCCGGTTCCCAGCTTTTATGACTTGCTCATCAACCGCTGCCTGGTTGCCGCCGAAGCCGCAGCCATCCCGGCGCTCATCTGTCTGAATAAATACGACTTGGGGGAACCCGCGTATGCGGCTCAGCGCCGTCTTGAACCTTACATAAAACTGGGCTATCCGCTTCTGGCGCTCTCTGCTCACCAAGATATAAGCGCGTTACGGCCCTATCTGTCAGGACAAATCAGTGTCTTTGTAGGCCAATCCGGCATGGGCAAATCCAGCCTAATCAACGCGCTGGTACCTGAAGCCCACACTACAGTCGGGGAGGTATCTGAAGCGCTGGATTCAGGGCGCCACACCACCACAGGTGCACGCATGTACAAACTGGATGCATCGAGCAGGTTGATTGATTCACCAGGCATGCAGGAGTTTGGATTAAGCCACATCGAGCCTGAACAACTCGACCGGTACTTTATCGAGTTTCGCCCATATATTGGTCATTGCCGATTCAGCAATTGCCGCCATCAACACGAGCCGGACTGTGCCGTGACGCAAGCGGTCGCTACCGGGGATATTTCATCGGGCCGCCTAACAGCTTATCGACAAATTTTAAGCAGCCTGAAACAGTAAAGCAGGATAGAGTCTATAAACAGATTATTCTCAATATGGGGAGATAATCATGAAAAGACGTCTGTTTATTGTTTCGCTCCTGGCGTGGCCGACATCTGCCTTGGCGGACGCTACTATCGTCAAAACTCCTTATAAGCCTGCCAGGGTCGTATTTGATTTTTTTCTGGATGATCCGCAGAAAATTGGTAGTGCCCTGTACTGGATACGCTCCCTGATGAACCCATTGCTGGAAGATCCCTATGGTTATTCACCCGAGCAGCTGGATATCAAGGTAGTCATACACGGTACGGAAATTGTCACAGTCGCCAAAAAAAACGAGGCAAAATACAAAGACCCAGTAGACAGGATGCGCTACTACGCAGATCTGGGAGTGAGCTTCAAGGTATGCGGCTATGCCGCCGAAGAATACGGCTATAGTGCGCGAGATTTCCAGGATTTTATCGAGATCGTGCCCAATGCCATCACTGAACTGGCCCACTGGCAAATGCAGGGCTATGCGCTGATTACACCAAATGTGCAGTACAAGAAGTTTTCGATTGAGGCGATCCGTTGAGGGGTCAGCCGATTATTCCGGCCAGTGTTTGATGTAGCGCTTGAGCAGGCGGTTTTCAAAATCCGCTTCGTTGA
>JANMKH010000484.1:0-2399 GCA_031371965.1 Sulfuriferula sp. | reverse complement strand
CCGTAGAGGAGATTCGCCGAGAGGCCGGCAATGTCACCGAGGACACTGAATCCGTAGACCGTCAGGAGCAAGCCGCGAAGCGTCTCGCCGGTCTGCATCCAACAGATTTGGAAATTTTACCCATAGTTTGTTGGGTTACGGCTTCGCCTAACCCAACCTACAAAATTTCACTTTTTAATAAGAACTGGAATAAGGTTTGTTCCTGTCAATCCTGAAAAATCCTGTTAATCTTGTCCAAGGTTTTTTCAGTTAAGCGTGGCGGCAGGTGAATCACCCCAGCTTGCGCTTGAGGATGTCGTTCAGCTGCTGTGGATTGGCTTTACCCTTCATGGCTTTCATCGCCTGGCCGATAAAGAAGCCGAACATTTTGTCCTTGCCGCTGCGGTATTCGGCAACCTGATTGGGGTTGGCGGCGAGAATTGCATCGACGATGGCTTCGATCGC
The DNA here is from genome assembly GCA_031371965.1 of Sulfuriferula sp. Lineage (GTDB taxonomy): Bacteria > Pseudomonadota > Gammaproteobacteria > Burkholderiales > Sulfuriferulaceae > Sulfuriferula. Next base: position 1,955 of record JANMKH010000484.1, on the reverse strand, counting down.
GCTGCTGTCGGACACCTGTTTCAAGCCGCGCGTCTCGATAATCGCATCCACTTCGCCCTCACCCTGCCACAGCGCTTCGAATACTTCCTTGGCCAGCTTGCCGGACAGCGTGCCATCGGCGATGCGTTGTATCAGTGCAGCGAGCTGGCGGCTGGATACCGGGCTGTCGGCAATGTCGAGTTCGTTGCGGTTGAGTGCGGCGGAGAGATCGCCCATCGCCCAGTTGGCGCAGGTTTTGGCCTCGCCACCCACTGCCGCAACCAGGGCTTCGTAATAGGCGGCGAGTGCCTTGCTGGCAGTGAGCAGGCCGGCATCGTAAGCGGGCAGGCCATACTGCGTCACAAAACGGCTGCGCATCGCTTCCGGCAATTCCGGCATGGCGGCGCGCGTGCGTTCTATCCATTCCTCGGAAATCACCAGCGGCAACAGATCCGGGTCGGGGAAATAGCGGTAGTCGTGCGCGTCTTCCTTGCTGCGCATGGTGCGGGTTTCGTCGCGATCCGGATCGTACAGGCGGGTTTCCTGGCGGACGGTGCCGCCATCCTCGATGATCTCGATCTGACGGCGTGCCTCGTATTCGATGGCGCGCTCCAGAAAGCGGAACGAGTTGAGGTTCTTGATTTCGCAGCGCTTGCCGAGTTCGGTCTCGCCCATGCGGCGCACCGAGACGTTGGCGTCGCAACGGAAGCTGCCTTCCTGCATGTTGCCGTCGCAAATTCCCAGCCATACCACCAGACTATGCAGCGTTTTGGCGTAGGCCACGGCTTCGGCCGAACCGCGCATATCGGGCTCGGAAACGATCTCCAGCAACGGCGTGCCGGCGCGGTTCAGGTCGATGCCGGTCATGCCGTGAAAGTCCTCGTGCAGCGACTTGCCGGCGTCTTCTTCAAGGTGGGCGCGGGTGATGCGGACGGTTTTTTCAGTCGCGCCGACCTGGATCGTGAGGCTGCCGCCTTCCACTACCGGCAGCTCCATCTGGCTGATCTGGTAGCCCTTGGGCAAGTCCGGGTAGAAGTAGTTTTTGCGCGCAAACACCGAGCGGCGGCTGATATGCCCGCCGATTGCCAGGCCGAGTTGCACCGCCCGCTCTACCGCGCTCTTGTTCAGCACGGGTAGCACGCCGGGCAGGGCAATATCCACCGCGCATGCCTGGGTGTTGGGCGCCGCGCCGAAGGCGGTGCTGGCTCCGGAGAAGATTTTGGAGCGGGTGGAGAGCTGGGTGTGTACCTCAAGCCCGACGACGATTTCCCATTGCATAGTTTCAGCCCTTTTTGCCACAGAGGGCACAGAGGCCACAGAGAAATCGAAATGCCAACTCTGTGTTATCTGTGATCTCTGTGGCTGAGATCTAAATTGTATTCGGCATACGCGTATGCCAGTCTGTCGCCAGTTGGTACTGGTGGGCAACGCCGAGCATTTTCGCCTCGGCAAAATAATTGCCGATAATTTGCAGGCCCACCGGACGGCCGTTGGCGCCGAAGCCGCACGGCACCGACATGCCTGGTAGCCCGGCGAGATTGACGGCGATGGTGTAGATGTCGGACAGATACATGGATACCGGGTCGCTGGCCTTTTCGCCGAAGTTGAACGCAGTTGTGGGCGCAGTGGGCCCCATGATGATGTCGCATTGTTTGAAAGCGGCGTCGAAATCCTGCGCGATCAGACGGCGGATTTTTTGCGCCTGCAGATAATAGGCGTCGTAATAACCGTGGCTCAATACGTAAGTGCCGATCATGATGCGGCGTTTGACTTCGCTGCCGAAGCCCTGGGCGCGGGTTTTCTGGTACATGTCGGTGAGGTCGGTGTAATCCGGTGCGCGGTAGCCGTAGCGTACGCCGTCGAAGCGCGACAGGTTGGTGGATGCTTCCGCCGGGGCAAGCACGTAGTACACCGGGATCGACAGCCGGGTATTGGGCAGCGAAATGTCCACCGTGGTAGCGCCAAGCTTGCGGTAT
>JANMKH010000447.1:0-2409 GCA_031371965.1 Sulfuriferula sp. | reverse complement strand
TGATGCCGGCCAGCACCGTGGCTGCGGTGGTGTGAGCATTGCCGGATGCCTCGAACGCATGCGGCAGTATTTCCAGAAAAACCGCACCCAGCAAGGCGCCAATCGCATAACTCACCAGCATCCCCACCCAACTGGGCTTGGCCGCATAAGCGAACACCGCCGCAGTCAATACGCTCAACGCGCCGCCGAGAAAGCTGGCAGCAATAATCCAGGTGAGGATAGTCATGGTGGTAAGAGGATGGTTTGCTAAGAAGGGTGGCTCGCAACGTGACCAGCAACGTTCGCGCCCCGTGCACTCACTTTTGAGGCGTGATTCTCTCACAGGCCGGAACAGCCAGCAACCACATTGAAAAATCACGTCGTATGTACGCTAGCGTACGGATTTACAACGAGTCCAATGCAAGACTGACCCCATATGAACCCGCCGGAAATTTAAAAAATGTTGCGCCGCACCCTGAAATGGTTGGGCTACATCGTGGCTGTTCTGGTCTTGGCCATTGTTCTATTGGTCATTTTCTTTGACTGGAACTGGTTGCGTCATCCTATCGAACGTGCGGTGACCGAAAAAACCGGGCGCGCTCTGATTATCAACGGAAACTTCAACGTCAAACTGGGTTGGCCGCTCACCCGGATTCAAGTTGCTGATATCACCTTTGCCAATCCAGCCTGGGCCAGGCAGCCGCTGATGTTTACAGTAAAGCGGATGGACGGGGTCATCAACCTGGCGCAACTATTCAAGCGCCATTACGGGGTATCTACGGTCAGACTGGAACAACCCCAAGTATTTCTCGAACAAAGCCTGGATGGGCGCAAGAATTGGCTGCTGGATCGCAATCAGAAAGATGAAAATGCCCAGGTTAAAATTGATCGTATCGTGCTGGATAACGGCCATATCAGTTACATCGATCCCGCACACAATACTCACATTCAGGCGGCCCTTTCCACGCGTCAAACCATGTCGCATGGCGTTGCGTCAGCTGACATTGTATTTGCCGCGCAAGGCGACTACAAAGGCTTGCCATTAACGGCCAGCGGCAGTGGCGGCACAGTTCTCGCGCTGAGTGATGAAACCACACCCTATCCGCTCAATATCAAGGCGACTCTCGGGCATACCCACCTGCATGCAACAGGTACAGTTACCAGTTTGACCCGCTTTAGCGCTGTTGACTTGAACATGACGCTGAGCGGCCTCAGCCTCGATCAGCTGTATCCCCTGATAGGCATTGCTCTGCCACGCACCCCTGTCTATTTGACCAAGGGACGCCTAATGCACAACGCACGGCAATGGCGCTATGAAAAATTCACGGGACGCGTTGGCAAAAGCGATTTGGCTGGCAATATGCAAATCGATAGCAGCGGGAAACGCCCATTTTTACAGGGTGATTTAACGTTTCAGTTGCTGAATCTGGCAGACTTGGGATCCCCGGTAGGTATGAGCAATCAAAATAAGGGTAAGACCTCGGCGCCTAAGCCGGTAAATCCAGCGCGCCAGACTGCGCCCGCCCACCCTGTCGCCGCCTCGAATAAACGCGACGTACTGCCTGACTTGCCTTTCCGTACCGAACGCTGGAATAGTGTGGATGCCGATGTAAAAATCCGGGCGAAACGCATCCAGCGCGCACGCGCGTTGCCTATTGAAAACCTGGAGACTCGTGTTCGAATGAACAATTCTGTATTGACCCTCGACCCACTGAAGTTTGGTGTTGCGGGCGGGACGCTGGCAGGCGCCATTACGCTCAACGGCCAGCACGACCCGATTCAGGCCAAATTAAACATTCATGCACGAAAAGTTTTACTCAATCAATTATTTCCCACCTTCAAGCTGAGCAAAACCAGCATCGGTCAGGTAAACGGCGACTTTGATCTCACCGGCGAAGGAAACGCTGTCAGCCAAATGCTTGCGAGCTCCAACGGAAAGGTTGTTCTGCTTGTAGACGGCGGCGAAATCAGCAAACTGATGCTGGAAACCATCGGTTTACACCTGTGGGAAATATTGGAGTTAAAAATTACCGGCGACAAAGTCGTCAAATTGAATTGCGCCGTCGCTGATTTCGACGTCAGGAAAGGCGTATTGCAAACCAGGACAATGCTGCTGGATACACAGATCACCACCATCACCGGTAGTGGCGATATTAATATGGCGCAAGAAACCATCAATCTGGATTTAATACCCCATACCAAAGTGATCAGCCCGCTGGCCTTGCGCACCCCGATTTACATTCGGGGTAAATTTGCCAAGCCCGAGGTATCGATCGACAAAACCAGGCTGGCATTACGTAGTGCCGGTGCAATTGCCTTGGGCGTGATCAACCCTTTCCTGGCCATTATTCCTTTGGTCGATACCGGCCCAGGAAAAAACAGCGAATGCGGTCGTTTGATTCAGGCGGCAAAACACTAAATTTTTCGATG
>JANMKH010000442.1:0-4243 GCA_031371965.1 Sulfuriferula sp. | reverse complement strand
GGCTGCCTGATCGTGAATATTGCTGTGGAGCTGGCGCCGCATGATCGCGAAATCGAAGACGCGGTGCGCCATCATCTCGACATGCTTGCCGCATTTTTGACAGAAACTATCCAGCGTGGAACCGCTGATGGATCGATACCGTCCGGATTTGAGCCGGCCCACAGCGCCGACATGTTGCTCAATCTGATCGCCGGCATACAGGTATTGGCCAAAGGGGGTGTGGAAACGCACAGACTGGCGGCAATCATTGATGTGCAATTGGAATGCTTGCTAGGTTCTACGCATTAAGTAATCCGGTTTTTTTAATCATTTTGGACTGTTCAGTCCATAACTACACAGGAGCATGTAATGACTACCCAGCACCCAAGCAACCCCGATGTATCGACGATGACCGACCTGTTTCAGCCCTACAATCTGGGCTCGCTGACGTTGGCGAACCGTCTTGTCATGGCACCGCTTACCCGCAGCCGTGCACTGGCTGGCGATGTGCCCGGCCCGCTCGCGGTAACGTATTACACGCAGCGTGCCAGCGCCGGCTTGATTATCAGCGAGGCGACACAGATTTCCCAACAGGGCAAAGGCTATATCCAGACGCCAGGCATCTACAGCCCGGAACAGATCGCAGGATGGCGCAAGGTGACGGATGCGGTGCATGGCGCGGGCGGAAAGATATTCCTTCAACTCTGGCATGTCGGACGCATTTCGCACCCCGATTTCCAGCCTGACGGCGGGCTGCCCGTTGCGCCTTCGGCGATCAAACCTGTAGGCACGGTGTATACCAGCAAGGGCAAGGAAGACCTGGTCATGCCGCGGGCGCTGGAAACGGCCGAGATTGCCGGTATCGTTGCTGATTACCGCAACGCGGCACAGAATGCCCGCGACGCAGGTTTCGACGGCGTGGAGATTCATGGCGCGAATGGCTACCTGCTCGACCAGTTCATGCGCGACAAAACCAATCAGCGTACCGATATTTACGGTGGCAGCATCGAGAATCGCGCCCGCCTATTACTTGAGGTCACCGATGCCGTACTCTCAGTCTGGGATGCCGATCTCGTTGGTGTGCGCCTGTCGCCGTTGAGTACGTTTAACGATATCGACGACAGTGATCCGGCAGCGCTGTACGGTTACGTAGTCGAGCAGTTGGCAGTGCGCAAACTCGGCTTCCTGCACATGATCGAAGGCAATACCGGCGGCCCGCGTGAAACCGGCCGCGATTTCGATTTCAAAGCCCTGCGCAAGCGTTTCCCCAATACCTATATGGCCAATAATTGCTACACGCGCGAGATGGCGTTTGCTGCAAGGGCTGACAATGCTGTCGATCTCGTCGCCTTTGGTCGGCCGTTCATTGCCAACCCGGATCTGGTCGAACGCTTGCGCCGCAATGCGCCGCTCAATGAACTGGACCCCGCGACGCTATATGGTGGTGATGAGCACGGCTACACCGATTATCCTTTTCTGGATAATTAAGCTGGACTGAGTGATTGCCTGGCAGCACCGTCAGAAACCGTGCTGCAAAGCCCGCGCAATCACCCAGCATTGCACTTCCAGCGCGCCAGCTTTGAGCAAAGTTTCGGCCAGTGCATCCAGTGTGCTGCCGCTGGTCATCACGTCATCCACGATTGCGACGCGTTGGCCTTGAATGCTGCGGTCGCAGGCAAAGGCGCCGCGCAGATTTTTGCGTCGTTCCTTGAGCGGCAGGCTGGCTTGCGGCGGTGTGTCGATGACGCGCGTGGCGGCGTGAGGCAATACCGGCAGATGCAGATTGCGGGCAATATGCCGGGCAATTTCATGTGCCTGGTTGAAGCCGCGTTGCCTGAGCCGGTTGGGGTGCAGTGGCATGGGAATCAGCACATCCGGTAAAGGGTAGCTGCCGGTTTGAGTTGTCAGGGTGTCTGCCAGCAGAGAGACGACGGCGAAATTGTGACTGTATTTGAGCGACTGTACTAGACGATCCAGCGGAAAAGCATAGGTAAAGGCAACACATGTATGAGCAAAATGGGGCGCACGTTTAAGGCAGTGCCCACATACTTTGCCGTCCAGCGTGGGGAGTGCACACACCGGGCAACAAGCCTGGTTATGGTACGGCAAGTCAGCAGCGCAGCCAGCACATAGCTTGGTGCGGCCAGAGAACGCACCGCAGAGCAGGCAATCCTGCGGCAGCAAGATTTGCATAAATTTTGTGCAGATGTTCAATATTGGCGCAGACGAAATTGACTATCCAGCTCAAATAAAAGACAATTCAACCCATTCTAACGGACATGGCGATAAGCGCCGCCCCGAATTATGAACATCGCTTCTCGCCGTGTCCGTTCCCTCTCTCCTACCTCTCCCCAAGCGGGGGAGAGTGATGAGGTGTCGCTTCGCGCTGTTCACGTTAACGCGCTGCCACGAGCATGAAAGTCAAAAAACTTATTACTGGTGCGCAATCGCGATTTTCGGCACAGATGTTCAGCATCGCCAGCGTAACGGCCACGCTGATTCCACCTTTGCTGATGATCTGGATTGCTGCATCAATTTTTGTATATGCCTCGATCGCCCATCATCCGAACCCGCGCACGGCTGAGTACAACCGCTTTTCCGGCTATCGATTCTATGGCGCAGCCGGGGCGATGATGGTGTTCGGTCAGCCAATTTATGTCCTGTTTGGCAACTGGCATGGTCTGGTGGCGATATGGGCGATACTGGCCATTGTGGTGGTGCCGTGGGGACTATGGAGCATTTACAAAGCAGGCCGTGAACCATGGCAGGATATGACGATAGAGGTAGACACCAATGAATGATATGACCCAACCCGCAGTCTTGATCAAACCGGCAAGCGAAAAATGGCGCGTGGCTGAAGTGGAGGCATTGTTTGCGCTGCCTTTCAACGATTTGATGTTTCGCGCACAGAGCGTGCACCGCGAGCATTTCGACCCCAACACCGTGCAACTGTCCACCCTGCTTTCCATCAAAACCGGCGGCTGTTCCGAGGATTGCGGCTACTGCCCGCAAGCCGCGCGCTACGATACCGGGGTAGAAAATCAGGGCCTGCTGGAAATGGACGCAGTGCTGGACGCAGCGCGCGCTGCCAAGGCCGCCGGTGCGACGCGCTTTTGCATGGGCGCCGCTTGGCGCGGGCCCAAACAGCGCGACCTGGATCCGGTGCTGGACATGGTGCGCGAGGTCAAGGCGCTCGGGCTGGAAACCTGCGCCACGCTGGGCATGCTGAAAGACGGTCAGGCCGAGCAGTTGAAAGATGCCGGACTGGACTACTACAACCACAACCTTGATACCGCGCCCGAGTTCTACGGCGAGGTCATCACCACGCGCGCCTATCAGGATCGGCTCGACACGCTGGATCGCGTGCGTGGCGCCGACCTGCATGTATGCTGCGGCGGTATCGTCGGCATGGGTGAGTCACGCACCCAGCGCGCCGGACTGATTGCACAGCTCGCCAACCTCGACCCGCAGCCGGAATCGGTGCCGATCAATATGCTGGTGCAAGTGGAAGGCACACCGTTGCAGGACACCGAGGCGCTCGACCCACTCGAATTTGTGCGCACCATTGCGGTGGCGCGTATCGCCTTGTCGAAAAGTTATGTGCGGCTATCCGCCGGACGGCAGGAGATGTCCGAAGCCATTCAGGCGCTGTGTTTCCTGGCGGGTGCCAACTCGATTTTTTATGGCGAAAAACTGCTGACTACCGGCAACCCGGATGTGACGCGCGACCGTGATCTGCTGGCAAAACTAGGGATGCGTGCGCAAGGGGCGGCGCATTGATTTGGACAGGATTTACAGGATTCGAGCAGGATTAACAGGATGAGAATTACCTGCAGCTTGAAGTCCTGTAAGTCCTGAGAAATCCTGTTAATCCTGTCTATTTTTCAACTCAATTGATCAAACCGTCTTCCACCTTCAACGCACTGGAATACATCCGCCAAGAACTGGCGCGGCTCAAAGTGCAAGGTTTGCATCGCAACCGGCGTCTGCTTGAATCTCCGCAAGGCCCACATGTCTATGTGGATGGGCGCGCAGTGCTGTCGTTTTGCAGCAATGACTATCTGGGGCTGGCCAATCATCCTGCGCTGATTGCTGCAGCCAGCCAGGCTGTACTCAGCACGGGTGTGGGGGTAGGCGCTTCGCATCTCATCACCGGCCACCATGCGCTCCATCATGCGTTGGAAACCCGTATTGCCGAGTTTGTCGGCTTGCCTGCCGCGTTGCTGTTTTCCACCGGTTACATGGCCAATATCGGCGTGGTGAC
>JANMKH010000303.1:0-5297 GCA_031371965.1 Sulfuriferula sp. | reverse complement strand
TTGCTGAAGGTCATCACCATCGTGGTGGCGAGTCCCAGCCCGACCGCGTTGACCACCGAATTGCTGATACCCAATAGCGGGCACAGTCCCAGCAGCTGTACGACGCCGGGATTCTGTTTCCACAGACCGTTGACGATGATGTCGCGATATTGGCTCATGGTTTGACTCCGGGGGTAGGTTCAGGATGCGGTGCAGGGGCGTACAGTTCTTTGCGGTGCGCGGCTTCGTATTCGAGGGCATGGTGTACGGCTTTGACCACCGCGCGCGGGGTGATGGTGGCGCCGGCCATATAGTCGAATTGGCCGCCGTCTTTTTTGACCTTCCAGCCGCCGCTGGCCGGATTATCCAGCGCCTTGCCGTCGAAAATGTGGATCCATGCGCTCTTGGCGATATCGATGTAATCGCCCAGCCCCGGCGTTTCCTTGTGGCTCACCACGCGCACGCCAATAATCCGTCCATCTGCACCGATACCCACTAGCATGTTGATATTGCCGCTGTAGCCATCCGGCGCGGTGGCTTCGAGCACCAGCGCCACTGGCGTGCCAGCCTTGCGTGCGCGCCAGACGTGGCTGGGAAGGGTGGTGCCCAGTAGCTGGTGCGGCGGCAGCAGCAGGGCGTCGTGCAGCGGGTTATTGTCATAGCTGCCGGGGACGAGTGTCTCGCTGATGAGTTTCAGGCGCGCTGCGTCCTCGTTGCGGGTAATGGCCGGGCGGGTAATGTCGTAGGTATAAGCCAGCACGCCGGTGCCGACGATGGTGAAGCCCAGCAGGACCAGCGCGGCACGCGCCGCGGAACGCAATAACGGCGTCATTCTGCAGGCTCTTTCTGCTTGTGTCCGTACACTTTGGGCTGGGTGTAGGCGTCGATCAGCGGCACCATGATGTTCATCAGCAACACGGCAAAAGCGACGCCGTCCGGGTAGCCGCCCAGGGTGCGGATCAGATAAGTGAGAATACCAATGCCTGCGCCGAAAATCAGTTTGCCGCGCGGCGTGGTGGCGCCCGTTACCGGATCGGTGGCAATGAAGAATGCGCCCAGCATGACGCCACCGCTGGCGAGGTGAAACCATGGCGAGATATAGCGATCCGGGTCGGAGATGTGGAACAGTCCGCCGGTAATCCACAGGCCGGCGATAAAGGCCGCCGGGATATGCCAGGTGATGATGCGCGCCAGCCACAGGTACAGTCCGCCCAGCAGGAACATCAGTACCACCGCCTCGCCGCCGGTGCCCCCCACGTTGCCGAAAATGGGCAAGCGGGTGATTTCACGCACCGTGTGTTCCAGTTGCAACTGCGTGCGCAGCGTATCCAGCGGCGTGGCGGAACTGATTGCGTCGAGCTTCAAACCGTCCGGCAATATCCCGGTGAAGATGTAGTGCGCGGAATCAAGGAGGCTCAGATGCGCACCCGCCAACGACAACGGCGCCGACCATTGCGTCATCTGCACCGGGAACGAAATAATCAACACCGCATAACCCACCATGGCCGGGTTGAACAGGTTGTTGCCCAGTCCGCCGTACAAATGCTTGGCCACCACAATGGCGAAAAATGTCCCCACCACAATCAGCCACCACGGGGCGATCGGCGGCAGCGATAGCGCCAGCAGCCACGCGGTAACCAGCGCGCTGCCATCCATCAGGAACGGCTTGGCCGGCCAGCCGCGCAAACGCACCGCGATGGTTTCCAGCGCTAGCGCGGTGACGCTGGCGAGGGTCAGCGTCACCAGGATGGCCGGGCCGAATAGCCAGACGTAAACCGCGATGCCCGGCACCAGCGCCGCCAGCACCTTGAGCATGATGATGGAGACGCTGGATTGTTCCGCGATGTAGGGGGAAGAGAGCATGAGTTATTGATCTGCCTGGATGGGAAGTTGAGCGTGCACGGGGTTCATTTCTCTACCGAATCCTGTGCCATGGCGCGGATTTTGGCTCGGCGCGCTTCGATTTCGGCGATCTCCTGCAATTTTTCCGGCGGCAGGTTTTCAATGTTGCGTGGGGTGACGCCTTCTTTCTTTTCCTTGGTGCGCGCTAGCGCGGCCTGGATCGCGGCTTTTTTGGCGGCATTGGCGGCATCATCCGGGCTTTCAGGTGACGCTTCTGCGAGTTTGGCACTGGCTTTCAGGGCGAGTTTTGCGGCGCGCTCCTGCTGTTCGCGCTCGATACGCAACTGGCGGAATTCATGGCGATCGCGCGCCTGATCAGCGGCTTTTTTGTCCTTTTCCTTGGCCCATATTTCGCTCTTGGCGTAGCGGTAATACTGCACCAGCGGGATGTGGCTGGGGCAGACATAGCTGCAACAGCCGCATTCGATACAGTCGAACAGATGATATTCCTGGGTCTTGCCGAAATTTTTTGCACGCGCAAACCAGTACAGTTCCTGTGGTTGCAGATCCGCCGGGCAGGCTTGCGCACAACGGGTACAGCGGATGCACGGCATGGCTGGTGGCGGAGGAGGAAACAGTGCCAGTGATTTGACCAGGATGCAGTTGGCGGCCTTGACCATCGGCACATCGGTGCTGATCAGATCGAAGCCCATCATCGGGCCACCCATTACGTAGCCGCTGGTGTCGTCGCGGGTTGCGCCGGTCAGTCGCACCAGCTCGGCGAGCGGGGTGCCGATCAGCACTTCGAAATTCTGCGGGCGATGCACATTGCCGGTGACGGTGACAATGCGCGAAATCAGCGGCTCGCCGTGGTTGACCGCACGGTGCAGCGCATACGCAGTGCCGACGTTGAAGGTGGCGACGCCGACATCGGTGGAGCGTCCGCCCGACGGGACTTCCTTGCCGGTCAAGGTCTTGATGAGCTGCTTGGCGCCGCCGCCGGGGTAGAGGGTGGGCACGGTCACCACTTCCACCGCGAAGTCGCACTGGCTGGCTGCCGCCTGCATTGCGGCGATGGCTTCCGGTTTGTTGTCTTCGATGCCGACCAGCACTTCGTCGCTGTGCAGCATATGACGCATCACGGCGGCACCCGCGAGGATTTCGGCGGCGCGCTCGCGCATCAGCATATCGTCGCAGGTGATCCATGGCTCGCATTCGCCGCCATTGAGAACGAGGGTGGGTACTTTTTGTGTGGCGCCGGGATTGAGCTTGATAAAGCTGGGAAACACTGCGCCGCCCAGCCCGGCGATGCCGAGCTCGCGCAATTGATTGCGCAGATGGCTGGGGTCCATGTTGCGGTAATCCAGCGCGCTGTGCTCGATCCAGCAATCCGCCCCATCGGGCGCGATGGTGATGCACAGATCGGTCAGTCCGGACGGGTGTGCCACAGCATGGCCGGTAATGGCGGTCACCGTGCCCGAGGTCGGCGCATGCACCGCTACCGAGACATAGCCCTCAGCCTGGCCGATCATCTGGCCTTTTAATACCTGCGCGCCCACCGCCACAATGGGTTTGGCAGGTTGGCCAATATGCTGGCGCAATGACACGATCAAAGTCTTGGGCAGTGGTGCAATTCCGATCGGGCGGCTGGTGGATGCGTGCTTGTGTTCCTCGGGGTGCACACCGCCATTGAATTCGTAGAGTTGGCGAGTCATCACGCGACTTTCAGTTTGACCACTGGATACTTCCATTTCCAGGTGGCGACGTCTTCTGCGATGGGGACCATGCTGATGCAATCCACCGGGCAGGGTGCGATGCACAATTCGCATCCGGTACATTCCTGGGCGATGATGGTATGCATCTGCTTGGCCGCGCCGAGGATGGCATCGACCGGACAGGCCTGGATGCACAGGGTGCAGCCGATGCAGATATTCTCGTCGATGAGCGCCACCGATTTGGGCTTGGGTTCGCCGTGTTCGGCATTGAGCGGCTTGAATTCCACGCCCAGCAGTTCGGCCAGTTTGTGGATGCCGTCTTCGCCGCCGGGCGGGCACTGGTTGATTTCAGCATCGCCATTGGCGATGGCCGTTGCATAGGGTTTGCATCCGGGAAATCCGCATTGCCCGCACTGGGTCTGCGGCAGGATGGCGTCGATTTGCTCGACGATGGGGTCTTCCTGCACCTTGAAGCGCACCGCCGCAAACCCCAGCGCCGCGCCGAGAAACACGGCCAGGCCGGACATCACCAGAATCGCTGCCAGCACCTTATTTCACCAAACCGGCAAAGCCCATGAACGCGAGGCTCATCAGCCCGGCGGTAATCATCGCAATGCTGGTGCCGCGGAACACAGCGGGGACGTCCGCGCCTTCCAGCCGCTCACGCAGTCCGGCGAACAACACCAGCACCATGGAGAAACCGACCGCGCCGCCAAAGCCGAAAAACAGCGACTGGATGAAATTGTGCTGCGCCTGAACGTTGAGCAGCGGGATGCCCAGCACCGCGCAGTTGGTGGTGATCAGTGGCAGATAAATACCCAGCACGCGAAACAGTACCGGGCTGGTCTTGCGCACGAACATCTCGGTGAAGCCGACAATGCCCGCAATCACCACGATGAACGACAATGTGCGCAGATAGGTCAGATCGGTGCCCAGCAGGTACTGGTTGATCAGGTAGCTGGAGCCGGATGCCAGGGTGAGCACAAAGGTGGTGGCGGCGCCCATGCCGATGGCGGTTTCCAGGCTCTTGGAGACGCCCATGAACGGACACAGGCCAAGAATTTTCGCCATGATGATGTTGTTGACGAAAACCGTGCCGATCAAAATCAGGATGTAGCTCTGGATGTCCATTATTCGTTCAAATGCAATAAGTCAGCCATTATCCTTCCCATGGCTGCTGTATTCAAGGGTACGCAAGGTTTAAGTATGGAAAAGTGAGCTGCATCCGGCCGGATCGGCGCCAAGCAGCTTACTGATTTTTCCTGACTGGAGTCTGACAACGCTTACAGGGTGTGAGCAGCCACGTAGGGGTGACCGGTATCTTCCGCCACGGCGGGATGGGTGACCGCGCCCAGGTAGACATTCAAACCGTCGAGAAATCCTTTGTCCGCAAGCAATGCCGCCATGCCCTGATTCGCCAGGCGCAGCGCATACGGCAGCACCACGCTGGCCAGCGCCTGGGTCGCGGTGCGCGCGCAGGCTGCCGGCATATTGGTGACGCAGTAATGCACCACGCCTTCCTCCACGTAAGTGGGGTGGGAATGGCTGGTGGGGCGCGAGGTTTCCGCGCAGCCGCCCTGGTCGATGGCGACATCCACCAGCACCGAGCCCGGACGCATGCCCGCCAGCATTTTCCGGGTAATCAGCTTGGGGGCTTTTCTGCCGGGCAACAACACGGCGCCGATGACCAGGTCTGCCCCGGTCACCAGTTCAGTCAGCGCGGCAGTGTCGGAATAACGCGTCTTGAGCCGCCCCTGATAG
>JANMKH010000432.1:0-5204 GCA_031371965.1 Sulfuriferula sp. | reverse complement strand
GTTACGGACCTCCAGCGAGTTCACGCTCGACAAGCCGCTGGTAGGCGCCGCCGTGATACGTCTTGATACGTCCACACTGGATGACCCCCGGCTCGCCAATAACGCTATTGCTCCGCTCATACTGAACCCACCACTGGATGTGCCGGCGCTGGTGGCCAAGGTCAACGGCATACTCGATCAGTTGGGCGGTGTGAGCAAAAACCTGGCATACATCACGCGCAAGAACGGCGAAATCGATACCTCCCTGGTCAATGTCAAGACCATTACCACACAGATGTCCGGCAAATACGGCGTAGCGCAAGGCCTGTTGGGCAGCGAGCAGAACGCTCAGGTCCTGATGGATGCGCTAAATAATGCGCGCAAGCTGACCGCAAACCTCGACGTCATGTCAAAAAAACTGGATACCTGGGCATTTTCACAGGGTGGCGTCGCCGACAAGGCCGACCAGTCGCTGGCGCAAATTCAGGCCATGCTGAACGACCTGCACGTGAGCCTGAAAAAACTGGATTCAATTCTGGTCAACGTCAATGGCCTGAGCGCCAATCTCAAGGACGGCACCGATGACCTCGGACAACTGCGCGGACAAGTGGACGAAGCAGTAAGCAAGGCCAATCAGCTCATCACCAAAATCAACCGCATCCTGCCTGCCTCCAAACCCGGCAAGGTGAAGTTGCCATGAAAATCCTCTTCATCCCGATTTTGAGCTTGCTGCTCGGCGCATGTGCCGGCCAGTCTGCACCTGACTGGCAGTACGATGCGCAAACTGCGGCCGCGCGCTATACGCAACACTACCTGGCTGGGGATGTGAAACTTGCCGAGACCAGCTTTGCCCATGCGCGTAGCGCCGTCGCTGCAACGGGGGATATAGCCGCGGTCGGGCATATCGAATTGTTACGCTGCGGACTTCGCGTAGCGTCCCTTGATTTTGCGCCATGCACCGGCTACACCGAACTCGCGGCTATCCGTACCACGCCCGCGGATAACACTTATGCCCGGTTCATCAGCGGTAACTGGCAAAGGATTGATCCCAAATTGGTGCCCGCACAATATGGCGCACTGATGGGAGCTGCCAACCAGCCCCAGGCCAATATCAATCAGAACATAGTGGCGATTGCCGATCCGGTTTCGCGCCTGGTCGCCACCGGCATCATGGTCAGACGCGGGCAGTTCGATGCGGCCACTTTGCAGGCCGCCGTGGATATCGCTTCAAAACAAGGCTGGCGGCGTCCGCTCCTGACTTATCTGGGCTTGCAGGCAAAACAAGGCGGTGATGCAGCAACACTTGCCATCATCGCCGCACGCATCCGCCTGGTGGAACAGTCCATGATGCGGCCAGCGACGAAACCTGCTGCTGACACAACGGAGTAACCACGACAGGCTATATTGAGGAGACATCCCGATTTTTTGGAGAATTCAGCAATGAACCCACTGCGCAAACTCAATCAGTCAGGTCAGTCAATCTGGCTGGACAATCTCTCCCGCACCCTGCTGCGCGAAGGCGGCTTGCAACAACTCATCGAGAACGACGGTATTTCCGGGGTGACCTCCAACCCCAGCATATTCCAGAAAGCACTCGCCGAAAGCCCTTACTATCACGACGATCTGGCACGCCTCAAAGCCAGTGAAGCGGATGCGGAAAAACGCTATGAAGCGCTGGTGATTCCCGACATTCAGGCAGCTTGTGATCTGTTGCTGCCAACTTTTCAGCGCAGCCAGGGTGTTGATGGCTATGTCAGCCTTGAGGTGTCGCCGCATCTGGCCCATGACAGCGCCGCCACGATTGCCGCCGCACAACGTCTACGCGCCACCGTGAACCGCCCCAACCTGTTGATCAAGATACCGGGCACAGCGGCCGGCCTGGTCGCGTTTGAGCAGCTTATAACGGCAGGTGTCAGCATCAATATCACCCTGCTGTTTTCGCTGCGCCAGACAGTGCGCGTGTTCGAGGCTTACATTCGTGGTCTCAGGCAACGTCTGGCACAGGGCAACGATCTGCGCAACGTCAAAGCCGTTGCCAGCCTGTTCCTGTCGCGCGTGGATACCCTGGTGGATCAACGTCTCGCGACGATTGATAGTGATGCTGCGCAAACCCTGACCGGGCGCGCGGCGCTGATCACTGCCAAGCTCGCCTACCAGCGCTATCAGGATATTTTTCATGGCGCCATGTTTGCGGAACTGGCGCACGCAGGCGCACGCCCGCAGTATCTGCTGTGGGCAAGCACCGGCACCAAAAATCCTGCTTATTCGGACGTAAAATATCTGGAGGCACTGATCGGCACGGAAACCATCAACACCGTACCTGACGCCACACTGGCGGCGTTTCGCGATCACGGTCGCGTCGAACTGACCTTGAATGATGCAATCGCCGCTGCCGAGTCCGACTATATTGCGCTGGAAAATATCGGTATTGATCTGAATGTCGTGGGCGAAACCTTGCAAGTGGACGGATTGAAACTGTTTTCCGACGCCTATGACAAGGTGCTTGCATCCAGTTGAGAGTGAGTGATGCACTGGGCATTATTTCGAGCCCGACCCCCACAATTTACGACATACCGAACTGGTCAGTGCGCAACACACAAAAGCATTGCGTTAATTGCCCGTATACAGTTGCAAGATCAAGTTTGACAGCCATGATTGAAGCGGGTAAGTTTTTGCCTTCGGTGATAACTGACATCAACAAATCCGAACCATTATTCCAATTATTCAAACACTGAGGAGTCATATATGCATGCAGGATTGAAACAACTCGTTGCCTTGTCCGGTTTCGGTTTAGCCATGCTTGCTGGTCAGGTACACGCAGCGCCGGTAATGATGTCGGCCGAATGGGCCGCCCAGGCCTGTGAAGCCTGGAATAAGGACGCCACCCTGACCACCGGCCTGGCCGGAAAATGGATTAAAAATGACCACGGTCACGGCTTCAAGGTCATCCAGATGTACCGCACCGACTGCGAAAACAGTCCACATGTGGAAATACGCATTGCCGATAAAGGCGACAAGGCCATGTGCATTTACGGTGGCAAACTGGAAACAGCCAAACTCGACTCCAGCGTGGATTACCTCATGCATGCAACGACCGAGCGCTGGAAAGAAATGGGTGCGGGTGAATACGGCCCGATGAAAGCCATGATGTTTGGCCGTCTCGAATTCTCTGGCCCCAAGCTTGAGGCCATGGGCGTGATGGGACCGTTCGGCAGTTTCCTGATGCTGGTTGGAAAGGTGCCTTCCGATACGGCTAGCTGTCCAAAATAATTAATTGTAATGAGACTAAAAGCCCCCGAGTTCGGGGGCTTTTTATTGTCTGGAGAGTATTAAAGCATTCAATGCAGCCTCGGCGCGCTGGCATCTTCCGGCCTGCCGTTGGCGATTTCTTCTGCAGTCGCATCGCGTATATCCACGATATTGACGATGAAACGCACAGTCTGCCCGGCCAGAGGATGGTTTCCATCCACAGTGAGCTTGCCGTCCTCGATTTTGGTCACACGGAATTCCTTGCTCTCGCCGGTGTCATTTTCAAAACTCACCGCCGCGCCTACATGGCGAAACTGTGGCGGCACATTCTCGATGCTGTCGGTATAGGTAAGCTCAGGCTGATGCTGTCCAAAACCATCGGAAGGGGAGAGTACCACCTCCACCCGTTCGCCTTCCGCATGCCCTGCCAGCGTGATTTCGATTTTCTCAAACAATCCGCTATTGGCACCGTGCACATAGCCGATGGGCACATCATACTGTTCGAACACGGCTCCATTCTGGTCAATGATGCTGTAGGTGAGATAGACCACCTTATTATTTTCGACGGTTTTTTTATGCATAAACGACTCCGGTTAGATAGCAATCAAACAGGGGATATGATCAGGCTGAGTTCCATCTGATTTTCTCCTGTGGGGAGTTGCCAGTCCAGTTGCAATGTCACAGCCTGCATGATTTTCTCAAATCCGGCTTCAGATTGCGATACCGTAAACAGAGGATGTGCTGTCAATCTGGCTGGCTGGCTCAGATTCAGCGATACACTGCCCCCCAGCACTTCGTCTTCCAGCCTGATTTGATCCATGCTTTCCACTGTCAGTGGCTGGCCGAATCCTCCGGCAACCTGGTCACCGAGCACAAAGCGGCCCGCCGGTCCATCGCAACTGGGCATGGCCAGATTCATTTCAGTGCTGAATTGGCCATGCAAATTATCGGGAAACTGGTAAACCACCTTCAGCTGTCCGCCCAGCATGGCAATATGTTTGTGTAACGCACCTGCGCTGGTCTGGGCAACAAAGCTCAGTTTATCGTCGGTAGTTGCCTGCAGCACAAAATCCAGCACCACTACGCCATCCGCAGCATGCAGCGTGTCCCTGAAAAGCGTACGTCCGGTCGTATCGTAGGCCAGATCGTCCTGCGTCACAATGTGCTTGAAACTGATGCGGTCGTGGGCGGAGCTGATGCCATCGCCGTGTTGCGCTGCAACAGCATCGTTGAGCAAGGTCTTGTGGTGATAATGTTCCGGCTGGCGGCGCAGGGTATCGCCAAAGTTGTGATGCAAGGGGTAAGCATCCAGTTCGATCACGCTGGCGCTGCCATCCAGTCTCACTACCGCTTGCAGAGTCGGATTGTGCAGGAACAACTCATCGTTGCCATCCATATCCACGTCTTCGCGCAGCACTGCCGGACGCGGGGCCACACTATCCAGCAGCTGTTCCAGTTCGACGATGGCGTGGTACACAGCGCGGCGCAGGTGCGGCAAGTACAGCCCACCGAACAGGCCATGCCAGTAGGCATCGTTGGCTTGCGCCTCATGCAGCAAAACCTGCATGCGCACGCCTGCCTGTTGCGCCGGCAGCGCATGGAATCGTTGCGACAGACTTAACATACGTTTGTGCATCCAGTTGGATTCGGGATAAACCGAGAAAAAGTTTTTCCAGATACCGCCGCGCAGAAAGGCTTTCTCCCCATCGAAACGTCCGCTCGCCTTGCTGGCGGCAATCAACTCAGCATAGCGCGCCGCAACATGCGCAGGCAGCGTCCATTCGTTCATTTCAATGTACGAGGTGGTCGGTAAATACACGACGCCATGGGTCCTGGTGCGCGCATGATGTTCGCTAAAGGTTTCGGTGCGAATGATCTGCGAGGCCAACACGCCTTCAATAAACTGGGTCAGCCAGCCTTGTTCGAATACCCAGGCGTAAGTTTCCGGCCAGATACCGAATTTTTCAATGTCATCA
>JANMKH010000405.1:0-3766 GCA_031371965.1 Sulfuriferula sp. | reverse complement strand
TTTTCCTGTACGTCAATCAGGGATTGAAGTTCCGGTGCGAGCAGGGTATCCATAAGCATTATTCCTGACAAAGTGTCATGACATGATGTGTCAGCTTAGTATAAAGCGGCCAAAATGACATGACGTTTTTCGATATAACGTGTATTGATTGAAGTGATTTTTTTTGTAATCAAAGTGTTGGAATAGTGGCATAAGTATTGCTCAGCCATAGACGCAGGGACGACACCTGCGCAGCAGATGTTCACCATAAAAACCGATATTCAACATATTGCAGAGGATGACCAAATGGCACACATCGTTATCATTGGCGCGGGTATTGGCGGCATGCCCATGGCCTACGAAATGCGCGAACAGGCACGCAAGGATGACAAGGTTACGGTTATTTCAGATACCGATACTTTCCACTTCGTCCCTTCCAACCCATGGGTGGGTGTGAAATGGCGCACTCGCGCAGACATCGCCTTCCCTATAGCCACTTATTTACAGAAAAAAAATATCGATTTCATCCACAGTGGCGCCAAACGCGTACATCCGGACAAAAACCAGGTCGAGCTGATGGATGGTCGTAACGTCGATTACGATTACCTGATTATCGCCACCGGTCCGAAACTGGCGTTTGACGAAGTACCCGGTCTGGGGCCTGAGGGGTATACCCACTCCATTTGCCACGTCGATCACGCTGAAAAAGCCGCCCAAAAATGGGAGGATTTCTGCGCCAATCCTGGCCCCATCGTGGTGGGTGCGGTGCAGATGGCCTCCTGCTATGGGCCGGCCTACGAATATGCCTTCATCATGGACACCGATCTCAAGCGTCGCAAGATACGCGACAAGGTGCCGATGACTTTTGTCACCGCCGAACCCTATATTGGACACCTTGGTTTGGGCGGCGTGGGGGATTCCAAAGGCTTACTGGAATCTGCCATGCGTGACCGCCACATCAAGTGGATATGCAATGCCAAAACCACCAAAGTCGAAGCGGGCAAGATGTTCGTCACGGAGCTCAACGACGACGGCAGCGTGAAAAAGGAGCACGAACTGCCGTTCAACTACGCCATGATGCTGCCCGCGTTTAAAGGCGTGGACGCCGTGTTCGGTATCGAGGGGCTGACCAACCCGCGCGGTTTCATCCTGATCGATCCCTATCAGCGCAACCCCAAGTTCCAGAACATCTATTCGGTGGGTGTGTGCGTCGCCATTCCTCCAGTGGAAGTCACGCCGGTGCCCACTGGTGCGCCCAAGACCGGCTACATGATCGAATCCATGGTTGCAGCCACCGCGCGCAACATCCGCAGCGCCCTGGATGGCAAGGAACCGATGGAAAAGGCTACCTGGAACGCCATCTGTCTGGCCGACTTCGGTGATACCGGCGCGGCTTTTGTGGCGCTGCCGCAGATTCCGCCGCGCAACGTCAACTGGTTCAAGGAAGGAAAGTGGGTCCACCTGGCGAAAGTTGCGTTTGAAAAATATTTCATACGCAAGATGAAACAAGGTACCACCGAGCCGCTGTATGAAAAATATGTGTTAGGTGCCTTGGGGATTAAAAAACTCAAGTGACGGGATTGAGGCATTCTGCCAGCTTCAATTCTGCATCGACAAAGTGACATGACCGAACCACAGGGATTGTAAATGACCTGCTCTGTGTGTTCGGTATTTCCCCGGCTTAATCCACTACTACTGAATCGTACCTTCACCCGTCACCAATGCAGCTGAAAATTCCTGCTCAAGCTGACCAAGAAAATCCTGGTGACGTTGTTCCAGCTGGCGATATGCAGCGATCAGTGCCAGCGCCTGCGGGGTAAGGCGCGTGCCGCCACCGCCCTTACCGCCCGTGCTGGTGTTCACCAGCGGCGAATTGAACGCATTGCCCATTGCATCCACAGCATCCCACGCAGCCTTGTAACTCATTTTCATGGCGCGGGCAGCCTGCGAAATAGACCCGGTCGCGCCGATTTTTTCCAGCAGCTCCACGCGCCCGCGACCCAGCATGTTTTTGCCCGCTGCGGTCAGCCAGATGCGTCCGCGTATGCGAATATTGGCGGTATCTGTCATGGCATTTTCCTGCAGTTGAAATATCATATTGTAACCAAGCTGCGTTGCTGGGTACTTGCTTGTGGTGCCCTTTGGATGAAGATATTTTGAGGAGATACAGCATGAAAACGATGAAATTGTTTCTGACAGTCGTCCTGATGGCATACTCGCTGGGCAGTCATGCCGCGGACAAAGATTCCTACAGCGTGGTGTATACGGCTCATGGCGATTTTGAATTCATCCGCGATGCGGTAGCCGCCGCCGTTGAGGGCCAGGGGCTGAAAATCAATCACTTCAACAAGATTTCCGCCATGCTGGACAATACCGCAGCGGCGGTGGGATCTACCCGGAAGGTTTATCTCAATGCCGAGCAGATTGAGTTTTGCAGCGCCACCGTCTCGCGCCAGATGATGGAAGCCGACCCGCATAGCGTGGCGATGTGCCCCTATATCATTTCAATATATAACTTGCCGGCTGATCCAAAAACCATCTATATCAGCTACCGCAAGCCGCCCGTCGTTAGTTCTCCAAAATCCAGAGCAGCATTTCGCGCGGAAGAAAAACTGCTCGACAGCATTATCAAAGAAGGTATCCAGTAATATCGACAGGGTTCTGGTCTTCTACGCAAAGCTTGATACATTCGATAAAACGAATATAATTGCCGCCATGCTCAGCGAACAGGCCTTTTTCGAAATTCTTTGTGACGAGACGCGCCGGCGCATGCTTGGCCTGTTGCGGCGCGAAGGCGAGTTGTGCGTATGCGAGCTGTATTACGCGCTGGATTTGGCTCAGCCCAAAGTCTCGCGCCACTTGAGTGTGATGCGCGAAGCGGAAATACTCAGCATGCGGCGTGATGGCACCTGGATTTATTACCGCATCAACAGCCAGATACCAGCCTGGTGCGACCGTATTCTCGCGCAGCTGGCTGATGTCTGGATGGGAAGCCCGAGGCAGCAGCAGGATGCGGCGCGCTTGACCGGCATGAGCAATCGCCCGACACGCTGTTGCGCCTGATTTTTTTTGCTTGTAAATATTTGTTTAAACGAATATATCATTCAATGATGGCGGATGCAGACTCAACGAGAGGCTCGAATAATATGAGTGATAAAGTTTTCAACGTGTTGTTTCTGTGTACCGGCAACTCCGCACGTTCGATTTTAGCCGAGGCCTTGTTGAACCGCCTGGGTCAAAGCCGTTTCCATGCATACAGCGCGGGTAGCCACCCCGCTGGCACGGTCAACCCATTTGCGCTTGAGCTACTGGAAAGCAGCGGTTTGCCTGTTGCAGATTTGCGCAGCAAATCCTGGGATGAATTTGCCGCACCTCCCGCGCCGGAATTCGATTTTGTGTTTACCGTGTGCGACAACGCGGCAGGCGAAGTTTGTCCGGTCTGGCCAGGTCAGCCGATGACCGCGCACTAGGGTATAACCGATCCGGCAGCGATGGTGGGCGGCGATGCAGCCAAACGTAAAGCCTTTCACACGGCCTATACCCAGCTAAATCGCCGCCTGGCCATTTTCACCTGCTTGCCGCTGGAAAAACTGGACGCCCTGTCATTGAAAAATCAGCTTGATGATATTGGACGTTTGCGCGAACGCGGAGAGTAATTCTACCCAGCCATGGTCACCTCTATAAGTTCAAAATCCTAAGCCAGACAAGGCGCGCAGGAAATTTTCGTGCGCGCATATGTTTGATATGTAAGCGCGAAAATTTCTTGCGCAACGCAGTATCGCGACGG
>JANMKH010000375.1:0-2762 GCA_031371965.1 Sulfuriferula sp. | reverse complement strand
GCCAATATTCGCGTGGGCATTTTGCCGGTACGGACGGCATCAGAGAACTTGAGATTATCTCTTGCCTGCAGGATGCAGACAAGAAAAATGAAAAGAACTGCAAAAGCACGGCAACAAAGGTGAGGCTATTCAGTTGCCGAGTAGTCTGGAATGGTTTAGATAAACGATGGGATCCATTTTTTACCCGGTAAATGTTCCGGATCGAATCCTATCGCATCAATTTTCTGCGAATGAAATGGTCAATCGACAATTTTCCCGGCCCATGCAGCAGGAATATCAGCAGGAACATCGCCCAATAAACGTGAAGTTCGCGGCCTGCGTCGGAGAGATCAGGGTAAGAGGTGGCCGCCACAATATTGAGTATGAACAATGCAGCGGTCCCGAACCGGGAGGCTAAACCAAGTGCCAGCATGATTGCGCCACCGAGTTCGACCATGGTTGCCGAGGCGGCTGCTATTTCCGGCGACAAAACCGGTACGTTATAAAGATGGGTGAATAGATAGACGGTGCTGTCCCAATTGGCGATTTTCGTTAATCCGGATTTCCAGAAAATATTGGCGATATACAGGCGGATGGCCAGATCAATAACCGGGCTAATATCATCCAGCCGTAATATGGCGAATTTTGCCATCTGTAGCAGCTTGCGCAGGACAGCCACGAGTCTCTCCTTATAGAGTGTTCATGATGTTGAAATGGTGAAATCCACCAATATCTTTTCGTCTACCCATCGCCTCAACGTGGCACCCAGATCCAGGTTCGGGTCGATCTGGAGTGCGGCATCGCAAGCTGTCGCAAAAGTGTGCCCGGTAGACAGTGCATGCAGTCCGTTCCATTCGCTGCGCGGCAGCGCACTGACGACAACGCGATACATCTCCCGCTTCACCAGGGCGGTGGCGGCTCCGCTGGATAAATCCAGGGTCTGCTCGCCGGTGTAGTGATCCTGATTGACTTGCCATATCCGCTCGGCAGGAAACGCAGATTCGAACAGGGCGCACGCAGGGTTGAGCCTGAATTGCAAACTACCATAGTGTTCCGGCGCCACCTGCTTCAATCTATCCAATGCAAGTGGTGCGTGGTCAGCTGCAAAGTAAGCCTTGTGGCACAGCCATTCCAGCCTGGCGACATCGGGCAGATAGGGCAGCTGTGCTGCAGGGGGAAAGGCTGCGAGAAACGCTCCAAATGCTTCGCCAAAAACATGCAGATCCCCGCTGACCGAAGGATACCGGGAGATATATTCCTGCGCGGCATAGCGGAAAAATTCCGCGCCGACCAGTTTGACGATGACAGGATAGGCCGATTCGAGCGCGCTGCTCAGGTTGCTGACGGCATTGTTGCGATAAATATCGATGCGCCACGCACTCTCGGATGCTGTGCCGACCAGGTGTCGCGCCAACGTGATTTTTTTCTCGCTGAAGACGGCTGCCATGAAGTCCTGCTGCAAATCACGCAAAGCGTTCATGGCGGACCTCTTGCAACAGGGCATCGGCTTTCCGTGCTTCTTCCAGCAACACGGATAACGCGGGAATGTCCGTGTCCCACTCGATCAGCGTCGGAACATTTCCGACATGCGCCAATGCGTGGCCATATAGCGTCCACACGTCATCGCAGACCGCTTTCCCGTGCGTGTCGATCAGGCATTCGCCATGCTTGTCGAATCCGGCGAGGTGGATTTCCTGCACCGCTGCTGCAGGTATGGCATGCAGGTATGCCAGCGGGTCGAAGTGGTGATTCACTGCGCTGACATGAATATTGTTGACGTCCAGCAGAATGCCGCAACCGGAGTGCGCCGAAATTTCGGCCAGAAACGCCCACTCAGGAATCGTGGATTGTTGGTACTGAAGATAACTCGATACGTTTTCAATCAGGATCTGCCGGCCCAGGAAATCCTGTACCTGCATGATGTGGTTGGCGACATGCATGAGTGCTTCTTCAGTATAAGGAAGTGGAAGCAAATCGTTGAGGTAGCGCTCTGATACGGAGCCCCAGGACAAATGTTCCGATACCAGGCCCGGTTCGAAGCGCCCGATCAAAGATTTCAGTTTGCGTAAATGCGCGTTATTCAATGAGTCGGTTGAGCCGAGCGACAAGCCGACGCCGTGCAGGCTCAAGGGGTAATCGGAGCGAATTCGTTCCAGGTAGTAAAGAGGCAATCCTCCCTCGGCGAAATAGTTTTCGCTATGCGCCTCGAACCAGCCGACTGCGGGCGGTGCCGACAGAATGTCCTGGTAATGCCTGGCGCGCAGACCTATTCCGGCATTGCACGGAATTGGCCTTGCTACCCGGTCGCGCAGTTTTTTTGCGATCATCTGGTGTTATGCATGGCCTGGTATGCCGCCAACGATCTTGGCGCAAGTCCCCTTTGGCAGCAGCACGAAGGAATCTTTCTGCCCATCTTTTTTTGCCGTACCGGCGCACGAATTCGCGCTACCTTTGCCGCCGGCGCAATCGTTTTTACCGGCTTTGGCAATGCCATAGCACTGTTCCATTTTTGGTTTGTCCGCCGCAACAGCCGGAGTGGTGAGCGCCAGGGAGCCAAAGGCCAGAAGGCTGGCGATCGCGGATTTAACCAAAATATCCTGCTTGTTCATGTGTGTAACTCCTTGCTGAATGTATAAAAAAGAGAGACGGAAATCCACGTTTCCACTCGATGCTGCGCACGCTGCGAGCGAATATATGATTCGCTTGCTGTTTAGTCTGGCGCGTATGCTTTTTCTTACAGAACAGGCTTGTTCGATGGCTGGGTGCCGTTGCAGATGAGGCCA
>JANMKH010000345.1:0-7639 GCA_031371965.1 Sulfuriferula sp. | reverse complement strand
GGTGTTGCGGACCTGGAGGTGGGTGCTGGATGCATGCCCGGTCAAGTCACAGAAATGATTATCAGCTGTCATCGCAGTCAAAATCCGAACATGTGATCCAGACAAAACGCCTGCTCGCCGTGCAATGTACCGTGATATCCGAACAGGCGGCAGGTCACGTCGCGAATAATGATGTAGGCGCCCTGCCCGGCCTGCCGACGATTATCCGCACCGAACATTTCCGAATAGCGCCAGTGCAGCGAGCCGCTGCATGGAATGGCGATTTTGCGTTGGGCGATTTCCTCACCCAGGCGATTGAACAAGCTTAGCGTGGTATCGGAATGCGCATGCCAGCGGGTGGAAGCCGGATAAATCAGATGACACATGGTGTCCAGCGGTGCATCACCCAGTCGCAGGAACAGCCGCGTACTCAAGCCCGGCGGTGCGCTGGCGTAGGATTGCGGTTCGTTCTTGTAGGTGAGCACGGTGTTGAACACATGCGCTCCGAAGCTGGTTTCTGCGATGTGACCGCTACTGTTATGAGTGTAGCGGAACAGGCTGTGCAGCCAGCCATCGGCGCTGCCGCCGTGGCTGAAATCATAAACCAGCTCGATGTGGCCGGAGCCGCTGGGCAGCTTGGCTCCCTGCTCCGTCAACAATGCATTGATATCAAGCTCCACACTCTCGCTACGCTGCAGACAACCGAAATCGTGGCACGCGGTTTCCACCCCTGAAGCGTCATACACAATCGCGGCGATCGGCAGATCACGCTGCGCGGTGGACATCGGTGTCGGCTGTACAACGCTACGCCATAACGCCACCGGCAAAATCGGGGCGGGCAGAATGTACCCCTTACCCATATACGCCGTCATGGCGGGAATACCAGGATCGACGGCAAGATCGTTGCGCTCGACATTGACGTGTGCGATGCGGCTGCGCCCGTTTTTCACGTGCACCTCGTAGCGTGGCCGCACGAAATGGCGCCCTGCTTGTACTTCCAGTTGCTGCGGCCAGCGCGCTTCAGGAAATAGCGCAGCCACATCGAGTGCATAACAGGCAAACGCCGGGATCATCTGATCCACATAACGAATGTCGTCAGACCCCATCAGATTGAGCCCCACTGCGCCCGCCGGTATAGGCACCGGGTGACTGTTTTGTATCCACATCACCACGCGCTCGTTGTCGCGCGGTGCGGGTAGCCCGGCAAACAAATCGGACGGCCAGGCATTGGCGTCATGGGTGCAGGACAGCACGGTTTCATCGTCGCCAAAAGTATCCAGCGCATACTTGACCACATCGTGGCGCGCCACACCCAACACGTGCATGAACAGCGACCCGGTGAATTCGCCGAGATTGAAGCGATGGCGTACCTCGCGGCTGTCCACAATCAGGCTGGCGCCGGGCGCGGGAATCGTATCTTGCCATTCGGCCAATACATCGCCATTGCAGGCAAACAGGCGCAACCACACAGTGGGCGGCTTTGCAGCTCCCAGCCCGGACCAGTAATCGCACGTCACAATGCGTGTGTGCTGACCTGCCGCGTCGCGCAAAAAACCGAAGTTGGTGGCAAAGTTGAGCGGGTCGAGATAGCGCCGCCGATTGGTAAGCATGGTATCGGGCAGGCGCATGTCATCCAGGCTCATGACCGCCATGCCGACGGGCAACAGATGGCGGATATGGTCCACCAGACGAGAGGCGTCGAATGCAGTGATCAGCAACGCCCGAGCATCACTTTGCGGCAACCCGGTAACGGGCTGTGCGCGCATGCCCAGCAAGGTTTTGCCGATGTCCTCCAGGCGCTGCACAAACACCGCCCGAATATCCAATTCGGCCAGCGCATAAAACTCACAGAAACTCTCCGCCATACCCAATGGGTCATATATGGCAACACTGCCCATGCCGCGCAGTCTGTCGAGTAAAGCAGCCGCAAGCGGTGCGCTAAGCGGGTGACCCAATGCCTTGAAAAAACTGTTGCCGCCCTTGGCATTACTGAAAGTTTCAATTTTTAACGCCATCTAGTTCAACCCCATACTTTGCTTGAGTAAGTTGGCTACCCGGCTGGTTTCATCCAGTGGCGGGTAATGCCAGTCGGCTAATTCACCGGTGAAGGGCCGCGTGTAGCCACGTGCCCGCAATTCGCGGTGAAATTGTTCAAACTTGTTATCGGCGCCAGTCAATCCTTCGATGAACACCGGCTTGCCGGTATAGCATGCCTCTGATGCCATGTTGACGGAATCCGCAGTTACCACAAGGTAATCGGCCAGCGCCAGATAACCCAGGTAGGGATTATCGCCTGTGCCATCCCAGATCACCGAAGCAATATTTGACAGGCGTTGCTGCAATACGGCGACGACCTCCGGCGCGGTACGCCGGGATGGCGTAACCACAATGCCAGCCCCATGGGCAGTCGCAGCGTGTATGAGTTTGTCGGCGAGCGAGTGCGCGAGTGCAGCATCAATGCGCACACTGCGATTAGTGCCTCCCACCAGCACGCCCAGCAATGGCCTTGGCAGATGCGCCAATTGCGGGGCAAATTGTTCTGCTGCCCGCTGCAAACGTTCCGCCGTTACGCTATTCACTGCCCCCAGCGTCTCGATCACATTGGCGCCATTGCAGCGATCGTGCAAGGGTGCAACCACCCAATCGAAATGTTTCAATGCGACCTGGGGGTTCTGGATCCGGACATTGAAGGTGCGCCCGCCACTCGCGCGCTTGATGGCGACGGAAAGCGCGACCGTCAGGCGTCCGGTCCCCACGACCACGTCCGGCCAGGGTGGCGCGAGGGGGTCGCTGCCCGCTCCCAGAAACTGCAGCGGTTTAATCCATAACTGTGGCGGCAAATACTTCCACGGTGCAGTGGGCACCACCGTTTTTTTTATCACTTCCAGCCCCAGCGCATGGGCGAGACCGAATGACTGGTTATCCATACCGATTATGCCGTTGGAGAGCACCCAGCAGGTTTTATTTGCCATGCGTATCAATAGCCGGCGGAAGCCTTGCCACCAAACAGGTTTTTGAAGAATGCCGAAATGCCGTGCCGTTTTTGCTCACGCCGTTTGACCTTCTCATTGACCACCCAATTCAATTGAATTGCCCGGCGCGGGCCCACAAAAGGCTTGTGCCCATGCCAGGAATTATCGCTGCGGCGGAAAGCCAGCAACGTGCCAATACTTGGATCCACTTCGGCGACATAGTCCTCAAGGTCCGTGCCTGAACGCAACAGACGCAATCGCCCCCCCGATTCATGCCAATTCTCGTTGAAATAAATCAGCATGGTAATGATTTTGGTGCGGCTATCGGTGTGGATGCGGCCATCCGTTTCATCGGTATGACCCCGCACGGTGATAATGGTCGGTCGACCAGTCAAATCCAGGCCAAACTTTTGTTCCACTGCACGGCGGAAAGTATCACCTTCCAGTTCGGCCAACAACTCACGGAATGCGCCCCCGAATTGCAATGTCTCTGAGGGAAAACTGCCCGGCTTGGAGATATTGGGGAAATCACGTGAAATAGCTGCGAGCATTTCCTGTCGCAAAAAACCCGGCAAAATCAGGTATTCAAATGGCGCTTTCTCTAGCGCTGTCGCATTGAATTTGTCCAGATCCAGCATGGAGAGCGCGGCGTGTACTGGGGCTGTCTGAGAATTTCCTTGCACCGATAGCGTGTTCATTTCAGACACTCTTTTATCAATAAATTGCTGCAAGTCTAGCGGCTTTCAGCAGTGGCATAAAGCCATCTACCTCCCTGTCTCGATTTAATCGACAAAAAAATATTTCCAGCTATTGAATTTTTCCGCTTCACCCACATTTGTGCAGGAGTCAAACACGGAGCAGAACAACATGCAGCAGGAAAATCAGACTCAGCCAGAACAAAATCCCACTGAAACCAAAAGCGAACGCACTTCAGAAACCATGCCCAGCCTGGAAGAACTACTCAAACAATCCGAGCTGCTGGCACAAGAACATCATGACGCCTGGTTGCGTGCCAAAGCCGAAGTCGACAATATTCGCAAACGTGCTCAACACGATGTTGCCAATGCCCACAAATATGCCATTGATGGCTTTGCTACCGAGTTGCTGGCTGTGAAAGATAGTCTGGAAGCAGCTCTCTCCAGTGATGTCCCAAGCATCGAAAATTTGAAAAGCGGCGTTGAACTCACGCTTAAGCAACTGAACGCCGCATTCGACAAATACAACCTCACCGAAATCCATCCGCTCGGCGAAAAATTTGACCCGCACAAACATCAGGCCATCAGCATGGTGGAAGCCGATTCCGAGTCGAATACCGTAGTTACCGTGCTCCAAAAAGGCTACCAGTTGCATGATCGTATCGTGCGTCCGGCTCTGGTTACCGTATCTAAAACCAAAAATAGCTGATGAAGGCTTGAAATTGTCGTTAACCACCCTATTTAATACAACAACATTAACGTCTTAACGAAGGAATTGAATCATGGGAAAAATCATTGGCATTGACTTGGGCACCACCAACTCCTGTGTGTCCGTCATGGAAAACGGCACCCCCAAGGTCATCGAAAACGCCGAAGGCGCACGCACCACACCGTCTATCGTGGCTTACGCGGAAGACGGCGAAATCCTGGTGGGTGCGGCAGCCAAGCGCCAGGCTGTGACCAACCCGAAAAACACCCTGTATGCGGTTAAACGCCTGATTGGGCGGCGCTTCGAAGAAAAAGAAGTGCAAAAAGACATCCACTTGATGCCTTACTCGATCGTCAAGGCCGACAACGGCGACGCCTGGGTAGAAGTGCGCGGCAAAAAAATGTCAGCGCCTGAAGTCTCCGCACAAGTTCTGCTGAAAATGAAAAAAACCGCCGAAGACTATCTCGGCGAACCCGTCACCGAAGCGGTCATCACCGTGCCGGCCTACTTCAACGACAGCCAGCGTCAGGCTACCAAGGATGCCGGCCGCATTGCCGGCCTGGATGTGAAGCGCATCATCAATGAACCTACTGCTGCCGCGCTAGCATTTGGTTTGGACAAGAAAGAAGGTGACCGCAAAATCGCAGTGTATGACCTGGGTGGCGGTACTTTCGACATTTCCATCATCGATATCGCCGAGATCGATGGCGAGCACCAGTTCGAAGTGATGTCCACCAACGGCGATACCTTCCTCGGCGGCGAGGATTTCGACCAGCGCGTGATCGACTACCTGGCTGACGAGTTCAAAAAAGAACAGGGCATTGACTTGCGCAATGACATGCTTGCGCTGCAACGCCTGAAAGAAGCTGCCGAGAAAGCCAAAATCGAACTGTCTTCCGCACAGCAGACCGAGGTAAACCTGCCCTATATCACCGCCGATGCATCCGGGCCCAAGCACCTTGCGGTAAAGATTACCCGCGCCAAATTCGAGAGCCTGGTGGAAGAGCTGATCCAGCGCACCATTGCGCCCTGCAAGATGGCTATCAAGGATGCCGGTGTCAGCGTATCCGACATCGGTGACGTAATCCTGGTAGGCGGCATGACCCGCATGCCGAAAGTGCAGGAAATGGTAAAAGAGTTTTTCGGCAAGGAGCCACGCCGCGACGTGAATCCGGACGAAGCCGTCGCGGTAGGCGCTGCCATTCAGGGCGGTGTACTGCAAGGCGAAGTGAAGGACGTGCTGTTGCTCGACGTCACCCCGCTGTCGCTGGGCATTGAAACCATGGGCGGCGTCATGACCAAGCTGATCCAGAAGAACACCACCGTACCTACCAAGGCCAGCCAGGTGTTTTCGACCGCTGAAGACAACCAGAATGCGGTGACCATCCACGTACTGCAGGGTGAGCGAGAAATCGCTTCCGGCAACAAGAGCCTGGGTCAGTTTAACCTGTCGGATATCCCCCCTTCCCCGCGTGGCATGCCGCAGATTGAGGTCACCTTTGACATCGACGCCAACGGTATCCTGCATGTTTCAGCTAAGGACAAGGCGACCGGCAAGGAAAACAAGATCAAGATCCAGGCCAGCTCCGGCTTGTCCGAAGCTGAAATTCAGAAAATGGTGAAAGATGCCGAAGCCCATGCCGAAGAGGATCATAAGACGCGCGAGCTGATCGATACACGCAATCAATGCGACAACCTGATTCATTCAGTGAAAAAATCGCTGGGTGAATATGGCGACAAGGTCAGCGCCGACGAAAAGGCCAAAATTGAGGCTGCCATTGCCGAAGCCGAAGAAGCACTCAAAGGCAACGACAAGGAAACCATAGAAGCCAAAACCAAGGCGCTGGGTGAAGTCTCCCATAAGCTGGCCGAACAGATGTATGCCAAGGAACAAACTGAGGCGGGTGCCGCCGCATCAGGCCCACAGGCTGCCAGCACCAAGACGGAGGATGACGTGGTGGATGCCGAGTTTGAAGAAGTCAAAGACAACAAATAATTCTTAACCCCGGCACAGAGGGCACAGAGATCACAGTTTATCTGTGAAGCACTCTGTGCCCTTTGTGTGTATCTGCGGCTGAAAACATATGTCAAAACGCGATTATTACGAAGTACTGGGTGTCAATCGCGACGCCAGTGAAGAAGAAATTAAAAAAGCCTACCGCAAGCTGGCAATGAAACACCATCCGGATCGCAATCCGGATAATCCCAAAGCTGAGGAGCATTTCAAGGAAGCCAAGGCAGCCTATGAAATTCTGAGCGACGGACAAAAACGTACTGCCTACGATCAATATGGACATGCCGGGGTCGAGCAAGGCGCTGGGATGGGGGGTGGCTTTGGTGGTGCCGGAGCAGGTTTTGCCGATGCCTTTGGCGACATCTTTGGGGATATTTTCGGCGGTGGTCGCGCCCGATCAAATGTCTATCGTGGCGCAGACTTGCAATACAATCTTGAGATATCGCTTGAAGATGCGGCACGCGGTACGGAGACTAAAATTCGTATTCCCACTCAGGAAGAATGCGAAACCTGTCACGGCACGGGCGCCAAGCCGGGTACGCAACCCACGACGTGCGCAAGCTGTGGCGGCCATGGCCAGGTACGCATGCAGCAGGGCTTCTTTTCCATCCAGCAAACCTGCCCGAAATGTCACGGTAGCGGCAAAATTATTGCCACTCCTTGTGTTGACTGCCATGGCGTGGGACGCGTCAAACATCACAAAACACTCTCGGTACGTATCCCCGCTGGCGTAGATGAAGGCGATCGCATCCGTCTGTCAGGTGAAGGTGAG
Source organism: Sulfuriferula sp. (assembly GCA_031371965.1). GTDB lineage: Bacteria > Pseudomonadota > Gammaproteobacteria > Burkholderiales > Sulfuriferulaceae > Sulfuriferula. Next base: position 498 of record JANMKH010000345.1, on the reverse strand, counting down.
GCCGGAGTCAATGGTGGGCCGACCGGCGATTTGTATGTCGTTATCCACCTCAAAGCGCATTCCGTATTCCAGCGCGATCACAACGATCTGCATTGCGAGATGCCAATCAGTTTCAGCACCGCAGCACTGGGTGGCGAGATCGAAATCCCCACTCTGGATGGACATGCCAAAATCAAAATTCCGGCGGAAACTCAAACCGGCAAGGTATTCCGTCTGCGCGGCAAAGGTATCCAGGGCGTGCGCACCCATGCACCAGGTGATTTGCTCTGCCATGTGCAGATCGAAACTCCGGTGAGCCTGACCGAACGACAAAAAGAATTGTTACGCGAGCTGGAAGCCTTGAATCAGGAGGACGGTGCGCGTCACAACCCCAAAGCCAAATCGTTCATGGATAAAGTCAAAGAGTTTTTCGGCTGATTACAACAGCACTTGACTGGAACTACGCGCGCAGTCGCTTGAGCTGGTCAAGTCCATAGTGGATGTAGACCAGTCCGGTAT
>JANMKH010000307.1:0-10266 GCA_031371965.1 Sulfuriferula sp. | reverse complement strand
GCGCCGAAAGATTACCCAGTACACACGCTATGGTACTGTGGGGTTGGCTTTTTTCCAGGCGCTGGGTATTGCCATTGCGTTGGAAGCACAGCCAGGTTTGGTGATTGATCCGGGCTATATGTTCCGTCTGACGGCGGTAATGACACTGGTTGCCGGCACCATGTTTCTGATGTGGCTGGGTGAACAGATTACCGAACGCGGTATTGGCAACGGCATCTCAATGATTATTTTCGGCGGCATCGTCGCCGGATTGCCGCATGCTATTGGTGGTACGCTGGAATTGACGCGTACGGGAGCATTTTCCATTCCTCTGGTGTTGATGCTGTTTGTTGCAGTCGTCCTGGTCACAGCGCTAGTAGTGTTTGTAGAGCGCGGTCAGCGAAAAATACTGGTGAATTATGCCAAGCGCCAGGTAGGAAATAAGGTTTATGGCGGGCAAAGCTCGCATCTGCCGCTTAAGCTAAATATGGCAGGCGTGATTCCGCCGATTTTTGCTTCGAGCATTATTTTGTTCCCGGCAACTTTGGCGGGTTGGTTCGGTAGCCATGACAGCATGAGCTGGTTGAAAGATGTTGGTGCGACGTTGTCGCCAGGACAGCCGATTTACGTGATCCTGTATGCATCAGCAATTGTCTTTTTCTGTTTTTTCTATACCGCCTTGGTGTTTAACCCCAAGGAGACGGCAGATAATCTCAAAAAGAGCGGAGCATTTGTTCCTGGAATACGGCCTGGTGAACAGACGGCGCGCTACATTGATAAAATAATGGGGCGCTTGACCCTGGTGGGTGCAATCTATATCACACTGGTATGTTTGCTGCCGGAATTTCTGATAGTGAAATTCAATGTACCGTTTTACTTTGGAGGGACCTCACTGTTGATTATCGTGGTGGTCACCATGGATTTCATGGCGCAGGTTCAGGCTTATATTATGTCCCACCAATATGAGGGGCTGCTCAAGAAAGCTAACTTCAAGGGTAATGGTTTTGTTTCGCGTTAAGCGGCAGGTGGCTCGATAGATGTCAAAAGAAGATACCATCCAGATGCAAGGTGAGATTCTGGAGACCCTGCCGAATGCAACCTTCAGGGTCAAACTGGAAAATGGTCATATTGTACTGGGACATATCTCCGGAAAAATGCGTATGCACTATATTCGCATTTTACCAGGTGACAAGGTGACGGTTGAATTGACGCCGTATGATTTGACCAAGGCTCGAATTACGTTTCGTGCCAAGTAAGTTATTTGCCGTGCCATGCACGGTTATGTCGAGGAGTTTTTCATGAGAGTACGGGCATCTGTTAAAAAAATCTGCCGTAAGTGCAAGATTGTACGTCGCAAAGGCGTAGTTCGGGTTATTTGTGAAGACCCACGCCACAAGCAACGCCAAGGTTGATTGTTTTAGCCTGGCTTTAAATGATAGAATTTAATGTTTTCGATTCCGGAGTGATTAGATGGCCCGTATCGCAGGGGTAAACATCCCGAACCACCAACATGCCGAAATTGCGCTTACCGCAATTTATGGTATCGGCCGCACCGTATCCCGCAAGATTTGTGCGGACGCGGGTGTGAATACAGCAGCCAAGATCAAGGATTTGACCGACGCTGAGATGGAAAAGCTGCGCGAAGGCGTGGCCAAGTACACGGTTGAGGGTGACCTGCGCCGCGAAGTCACTATGAACATCAAGCGTCTGATGGATATGGGTTGCTATCGTGGTATGCGTCATCGTCGCGGTTTGCCATTGCGAGGCCAGCGCACTCGTACCAACGCCCGCACCCGCAAAGGCCCGCGCAAGGCCGTTCGCGCGACCAAATAAAGGAATAGAGAATTATGGCTAAGGCGAATATCAGAGTCCGTAAGAAGGTTAAAAAGAATGTGGCGGAAGGCATTGCTCACATTCATGCTTCCTTTAATAACACCATTGTTACTATCACCGACCGGCAGGGCAATGCCTTGTCCTGGGCGACTTCAGGCGGCGCTGGTTTTAAAGGTTCGCGCAAAAGTACCCCGTTTGCTGCTCAGATTGCTGCTGAAAACGCAGGCAAGCTGGCACAGGAATGTGGCGTTAAGAATCTTGAGGTGCGCATTAAAGGACCTGGTCCAGGTCGTGAGTCTGCAGTTCGCGCATTGAATAACGCCGGTTTTAAAATCACCAGTATTTCCGACGTGACGCCAGTGCCGCATAACGGCTGCCGTCCGCCCAAGAAACGCCGTATCTAAAGCAGGAGTCCCAACGTGGCCAGAAATCTTGATGCTAAATGCCGCCAGTGCCGTCGCGAAGGCGAGAAACTGTTTCTTAAAGGCGAGAAGTGCTTCACCGACAAGTGTGCGATTGAACGTCGCCCCTATCCACCCGGTCAGCACGGTCAGAAGAAGAATAATCGCCTTTCCGACTATGGTGTGCAGCTGCGCGAAAAACAAAAACTACGTCGTACCTATGGCGTGCTTGAGCGGCAGTTCCGTGATGTGTACAAAGAAGCTGATCGCCAGCGTGGAGTGACGGGTGAAAACCTGTTGCAGATTCTGGAGAGCCGCCTGGATAACGTTACATTCCGTATGGGATTTGGCGCTTCGCGTGCCGAATCACGTCAGGTCGTACGTCACAACAGTATCCTGGTGAACGGCAAGCGCGTGAATATTCCGTCCTATGTGGTTAAGCCCGGTGATGTTGTAGAAGTATGTGAAAAATCCAGACAGCAGTTGCGTATCAAGGCAGCGCTGTTAGCTGCTGAACAGCGTGGCTTTCCGGAATGGGTTGAAGTGAGTGCGAAAGATATGAAAGGCACTTACAAAGCCAAACCACAACGCGCCGAACTACCCGCTACCATCAACGAACATCTCGTGGTGGAATTGTATTCCAAGTAATCCCGACGCTTTTATGTATGAGGGACACCGTTTATGCAAAGCAGTACCGCTGATTTATTGAAGCCCCGTATCATCGACGTAGAAACCGTCTCGCCGTTACGTGCCCGTGTCATCATGGAGCCATTCGAGCGCGGCTACGGACATACATTGGGCAATGCCCTGCGCCGTATCCTGTTGTCGTCCATGCCAGGCGCTGCACCGACTGAAGTGTCTATCAGCGGCGTATTGCATGAGTATTCGATTCTCGAAGGTGTGCAGGAAGACGTTGTTGATATTTTGCTGAATCTTAAAGGCATTGCGCTCAAATTAAATGATCGTAGTGAAGTGTTGCTCAAGCTGAAAAAATCCAGCGAAGGCGCGGTGACGGCGGGCGACATTGAAGCTGGTCACGACGTGGAAATTCTCAACCCGGACCATATCATTGCCCACCTGACCAAAGGTGGCAAACTGGACATGGAAATCAAGGTTGAGCAGGGGCGTGGTTACCAGCCGGTTTCCGTACGTCGCCAGCCTGAAGACACGCAAACTCTTGGCGCCATCCAGCTGGACGCTTCGTTCAGCCCGGTGCGTCGCGTTGCTTATGCTGTGGAAAGCGCTCGTGTCGAACAGCGTACCGATCTGGACAAGCTGGTACTCGATGTGGAAACCAACGGTACCATCGAACCGGAAGAGGCAGTGCGTTATGCAGCCCGTATTCTGGTCGACCAGTTGGCGTTGTTTGCTGATCTGAAGGGGACACCAGTTGCTGCCGAGTTGCCAAAAGTTGCACAGGTTGATCCCATGCTGCTGCGCCCGGTGGACGATCTTGAGTTGACTGTGCGTTCTGCTAATTGTCTGAAAGCCGAGAACATTTATTATATCGGTGATTTGATTCAGCGCAGTGAGACAGAGTTGCTCAAGACGCCAAATCTGGGTCGCAAGTCCCTCAACGAAATTAAAGACGTGCTGGCCTCTAAGAGCCTCAGCCTGGGAATGAAGCTCGAGAACTGGCCACCCGCAGGTCTCGAGAAGCCGTAATTAAGCAGAAGGAATATAACGATGCGTCACCGTCTCGCCAATCGCAAACTGAATCGCACCAGCAGCCACCGCGCTGCACTGCTGCGCAACCTGACCAATGCTTTGCTGCGTCATGAGGTTATTAAAACCACATTACCCAAGGCCAAGGAATTGCGTCGTGTTGCAGAGCCCATGATTACTTTGGGTAAAAAGCCGTCGCTGGCTAATCGTCGCCTCGCTTTCGACCGCTTGCGTGATCGTGAGATGGTCGTCAAGCTGTTCGATGAACTTGGCCCGCGTTTTTCTGCCCGCAATGGCGGCTATTTGCGCATTCTTAAATACGGTTTCCGTGATGGTGACAACGCACCCATGGCGTTGATCGAGATGGTGGATCGTGCCGAGGATGCTGGCGTAGTCGAAGCAGCAGAATAAGTTTGAAATGCTTACAAAAAAGCCGGGCTTGCCCGGCTTTTTTGTTTTCTGCATAGTGGACTTAATCCCTATGCGAGGTTTGTCATGATCGTATTGTTCAGTGATTTCGGCGCGATTGATCCTTATGTAGGGCAGGTCAAGGCGCGCCTGTCAGTTGAAGCGCCAGGCCAACTGGTGGTGGATCTGCTGCATCAATCTCCGGACTTCAATGCCCATGCTGGTGCGCATCTGCTGGCAGCATTCGCAGCGGGATTTCCGCCAGGCAGCGTATTTCTGGCTGTGGTGGATCCGGGGGTAGGCACCGCACGCGCTGGCGCAGTCGTTACTGCAGACGGCCACTGGTATGTAGGCCCGGACAATGGCCTGCTGTCTGTCGTTGCAGGGCGCGATGCACAAGCCAAAATCTGGAAAATAGAATGGCAGCCAGAACAGCTATCCAGCACTTTTCATGGACGCGACCTGTTTGCTGTGATTGCAGCAGAAATTGCGCGCGGGGAATTTCCGGCACACAAGTTATCGCCCGCCAAAACACTACAAGTTGAGTTCGATATTGGCGATCTGGCACGGATAATTTATATCGACCACTATGGCAATGCGTTTACCGGCATCCGCGCAACAGGTATCTCGCCCCACAGTCGGGTGAGTGTGCGCGGCATGGAATTGCTCCACGGAAAGACTTTCGGAAAGCTCGGCAGGGGCCAGGGGTTCTGGTTCAGCAACAGCGTGGGCTTGCTCGAACTGGCGGTCAATCGCGGTAGTGCGGCTGCGGATTTCGGCTTGCAGGTGGGAGATGAAGTTACTGTACTCAAGCCGAACTAGCCTATCAGTATGGCGCGGTAATCATTCACATTGGTCAGCGTGGGTCCGGTCACCAACAAGTCGTTCAAGGCGGAAAAACAAGTGTAGCTATCGTGGCTTTGCAATAGCTTTTCGGGATTGAGCCCAAGGGCTTGCGCGCGCGACAGCGTATCCGGGCCGATCAGTGCACCGGCATTGTTTTCGGTTCCGTCGATACCATCGGAGTCAGCAGCCAGTGCGTAGACGCTATCCATACCTCGCAACTCGATCGCCAGCGCCAGCAGGTATTCGGCGTTACGGCCACCGCGGCCACTGCCATCAGTCGCGACCGTGGTCTCACCGCCGGATAATAATGCGAGGGGGCGCGCGGTGTTGTTGGCCAATATTTGACGCAGCAGATCCGCGTGTGCCTGAGCAACTTGCTGTGAGGATTGCGTTTCCGCCTCGCTGACAATGATCACTTTGACCCCTTGTGCCTGGAAATAATCAGCTGCTGCCCGGAGCATCTGGCTGGCGTTGCCGATGACGTGGTTTACTGTTCGTACTAAACAGCTATCCCCAGGCTTGGGGGTATCGGCATACTCGCCCGCGGCGCCGCGCTGGAGATATGTCAGGATGGCGGCATCGGGTTCGATGCGGAAACGATCAAGGATGGCGAGTGCGTCAGCAAACGTACTGGGATCAGCACAGCACGGGCCGGATGCGATGTGCGTAGGGTCATCACCAACTACGTCGGACAGGATCAGCGCATGCACTCGCGCAGCCCCGGCAGCGCATGCCAATTGACCGCCTGCAAGCTGGGTGAGATGTTTGCGGACCGTATTGATATCCTGGATGGTCGCTCCGGAATTGACCAGTGCGCGAGTAACCCGGCGCAGCGCTTGCAGGCTGATTCCGGCAACCGGTAAGGCCATTAGACTGGAGCCGCCGCCGGATATCAATGCGAGCAATAAATCGTCAGAGGTAAGGGAGGCGGCCTGGGCCAGCATGCGCAATGCGGTCTCAGCACCACGCCCATCGGGGAGTGGATGACTGGCCTCAATGACTTCAATGCGCCGGGTGGGCAGGCTGTGCTGATAACGTGTGACAACCAATCCCTGTAACGGCGCATTGTCAGGCCAGTGCGCTTCCACCGCGTACGCCATACTGGCGGCAGCCTTGCCTCCTCCCAGCACCAGCGTGCGCCCCTTCGGTGGGATGGGTAAAAAAGGCGGTACCAGCCGTTGCGGATCAGCGCCTGCCAGGGCGGCATGAAATGAGGCAATCAGTAATTCGCGTGCGTGGTGTGGCTGCATTTTATTTTCTGCGCTTCAAAATGGGTTTCAAATATTGTCCGGTATAACTTGCCGGATTGGCAGCGACTTGCTCAGGGGTACCAGCAGCGAGAATCTGTCCACCGCCGTCACCGCCTTCAGGCCCGATATCCACTACCCAGTCAGCTGTCTTGATCACATCCAGATTGTGCTCGATCACCAGCACCGTGTTGCCCTGGTCTGCCAGGCGATGTAAAACCTTGAGCAACATATCGATGTCATGGAAATGCAGGCCGGTGGTGGGCTCGTCGAGGATATACAGGGTGCGTCCGGTGTCGCGCTTGGATAGTTCCAGCGACAGCTTGACACGCTGTGCTTCGCCGCCTGACAAGGTGGTGGCAGCCTGGCCCAGCTGGATGTAGCCCAGACCCACATCGAGCAGCGTTTGCAGCTTGCGGGCTACCACCGGTACGGCGCTGAAGAAGGCGTGGGCGTCCTCCACCGTCATTTGCAGCACCTCGTGGATGGTCTTGCCTTTGTACTGAATTTCCAGGGTCTCACGGTTGTAGCGTTTGCCGTGGCAGACGTCGCAGGGTACGTAAATGTCCGGCAGGAAATGCATTTCCACCTTGATGACACCGTCGCCCTGACAGGCCTCGCAACGCCCGCCTTTGACATTGAAGGAAAAACGTCCCGGGCCGTAACCGCGCTCGCGTGCTGCCGGCACCCCGGCGAATAGCTCGCGAATCGGGGTGAACAGACCCGTATAAGTTGCCGGGTTGGAACGCGGTGTGCGCCCAATCGGGCTTTGATCGACACTGATGACCTTGTCGAACAGTGCCAGACCCTGGATATCGGTGTGCGGCGCGGGTTCTGCCGCGGAGCCATACAGGTGCCGCGCCATCGCGGCATAGAGGGTGTCGTTGATAAGCGTTGATTTGCCTGAACCGGATACGCCCGTGACGCACACCAGCAGTCCGGCAGGGAGTTCAAGGGTGATATTTTTCAGGTTATTGCCGCTGGCGCCAGAGAGGATGAGCATGCGCTTCGGATCGGGTGTCCGCCGTGCTGTGGGCAGAGCGATGCTGCGTCGTCCGGACAGATAATCGCCGGTGAGCGAAGCCGGGTTGGCAAGAATATCGGCGGGCGTTCCCTCGGCTACCACCCGGCCGCCATGCTCGCCCGCACCGGGGCCCATATCCACCACGTAATCGGCAAGACGGATAGCGTCTTCATCATGCTCCACCACGATCACGGTGTTGCCGATGTCGCGCAGGCGTTTCAGGGTGCCGAGCAGACGTTCGTTGTCGCGCTGGTGCAGGCCGATGGAAGGCTCGTCCAGCACATACATCACACCAGTCAGTCCGGAACCAATTTGCGAGGCGAGGCGGATGCGTTGTGCTTCGCCGCCAGAAAGTGTGTCGGCGGAGCGATCCAGCGACAGATATTCCAGCCCGACGTTATTGAGGAAGGTCAGCCGCACCGCGATTTCCTTGATGATGCGATCTGCGATCGCTTGCTTGTTGCCAGTTAATGTCAAGGTTTCGAAGAAGTGTTGTGCCTGCTTCAATGGCAGTGCCGACAGCGCATACACGGTCTGGCCGTTAACGAACACATGACGTGCCTCGCGGCGCAGGCGGGTGCCAGCGCAGCTCGGACAAGGTTTGTTGTTGAGGTATTTGGCCAGCTCTTCGCGTACCACGCTGGAGTCGGTTTCACGGTAGCGTCGTTCCAGATTGGCAATGATGCCCTCGAACGCATGGCTGCGCGGTTTGCGTTCGCCCGGATAACGGAACGCGATCTTTTCCTTGTCGCCGCCATGAAGCAGAATTTGCTGGATCGGGTGAGGCAGTTTTTCGAATGGTGTCTCCAGGTCGAAGCCATAATGCAGCGCCAGGCTTTGCAGCATCTGAAAGTAAAACTGATTGCGTCGATCCCAGCCCTTTACCGCGCCGGAAGCCAGCGACAAGTGCGGGAAAGCCACCACGCGCTTGGGGTCGAAATACTGGATTGCTCCCAGTCCGTCGCACTTGGGGCAGGCGCCCATCGGATTGTTGAATGAAAACAGACGTGGTTCGAGCTCCGGGAGTGAGTAATCGCACACCGGGCAGGAGAAGCGTGCCGAGAACAGGGTTTCCTTGCCGCTGTCCATTTCCACTGCCAATGCGCGACCATCGGCATGGCGTAATGCGGTTTCGAACGATTCGGCCAGACGCTGTTTGGCATCCTCGCGCACTTTCAGGCGATCCACTACCACCTCGATGGTGTGTTTTTTATTCTTGTCGAGTTTGGGCAGAGCATCCATTTCATGAACCTTGCCGTCAATACGTGCGCGCACAAAACCTTGTGCGCGCAACTCATCGAATAAATCAAGGTGCTCGCCTTTGCGTCCGACGATCAGCGGAGAAAGAATCATCAGCTTGGTGTCTTCAGGCAGTGCCAGCACATGATCCACCATTTGAGAAACGGTTTGTGCGGCAAGTTCGATATGGTGATCGGGACATTGCGGCGTACCGACACGTGCGAAGAGGAGACGCAGATAGTCGTGAATTTCGGTGACAGTGCCCACGGTAGAGCGCGGGTTATGACTGGTGGCTTTTTGCTCGATGGAAATGGCGGGCGATAGTCCCTCGATCAGATCCACGTCGGGTTTTTCCATTAACTGCAAAAACTGGCGCGCATAGGCGGACAAAGATTCCACATAGCGGCGCTGACCTTCGGCATAGAGGGTGTCGAAAGCCAACGACGATTTGCCCGAGCCGGACAGTCCGGTAATCACCACCAGCTGGTTGCGCGGCAGGTCGAGGTTGATGTCTTTTAAATTGTGGGTGCGGGCACCGCGAATGCGGATGTATTCCATCGGGTTGCATATTCCTGAGTGAATGGAACCAGCGGGGCGCGGACTGCTCAAAAAGAGCTGGCATCCCGTGGTTAAATGCTTTTTCCTCATTAATCGGAAAAGGCTAACCTGTTAATATACCGACTTTTGAGAGTGTGCCCAAATCCATGCTGCCATCTGAAAAAATGACCCCCATCGAGTTGCGCGCCAGCATTGGCCTGGCCAGCATTTTTGGCTTGCGTATGCTGGGAATGTTTCTGATTTTGCCGGTATTCGCGCTTTATGCTGTGCACCTTCCTGGCGGTGCCAATCACACCATGATCGGTCTGGCATTGGGGGCCTATGGCCTGACCCAGGCATTGCTGCAATTGCCGTTTGGCATTGCCTCGGATAAATTCGGGCGCAAGCGCGTGATCTATTTCGGGCTGATCCTGTTTGCCATTGGCAGCTTTGTCGCTGCCAATGCCACAACGATCGAGACCATTATCCTGGGCCGCGTGATTCAGGGTGCCGGAGCGATTTCCGCCGCGGTTACCGCACTGCTGGCCGACCTGACGCGTGAAGAGCATCGCACCAAGGCGATGGCCATGATCGGTGGCACGATAGGTGTGACTTTTGCGGCCTCACTGGTAATGGGGCCAGCTTTGTATCAGTTTATCGGGATGCCGGGAATTTTTGCGATGACAGGTATCCTCGCCATTGCAGCCTTGGCAGTGGTCAAATGGGGCGTCCCTGATCCACTGGTCAGCCACTTTCATGCGGATGCGGAGACCAACCCGGCCAGGCTGGGGGATGTGCTCAGGGATACCCAGTTATTGCGCCTCAATTTCGGCATTTTTTCTCTGCATGCCGCGCAGATGGGGATGTTTGTAGTGCTGCCCTTTGCGCTGCGCAACACCAGTAATCTGGATATCAACCACCAGTGGGAGATATACCTGCCAGTAGTGCTGGTGTCGTTCGTGCTGATGGTGCCGGCCATTATTTATGGCGAGACGCGCGGCAAGCTGAAACAGGTATTCGTTGCGGCGATAGCGACCATGCTGGCTGCTCAATTGGGGATGTCGGCCAGCATGCATCATTTCTGGGG
>JANMKH010000253.1:0-2419 GCA_031371965.1 Sulfuriferula sp. | reverse complement strand
CACCATATCGAACTGCTTGAGCATGTTGCGGGTGGCATCATCGAGTATGGTTATGTTCGGCTCGGTGACGGAGGGCTTTAGAGCGTTGCTGTTTCGCAGGAACTCGCGTATCTGGCTCGCGCTCTCTCGCACCTTGTCTTTTTGCTCCTTGTAGGTCTGCGTGATTGCCGCCAGCAAGCGCGGGAAGCTGATCATGCCGCGTCCTTCTTCGGCTGGGAAGTAGGTGCCGCCAAAAAAGGGTGTGCCGTCGGGCGTAAGGAACACAGTCATGGGCCAGCCGCCGTGCCCGGTCATGGCCTGCACAGCGTCCATATATACCGAATCGAGGTCGGGGCGCTCTTCGCGGTCCACTTTGATGTTGATGAAGTGTTCATTCATGACCGCAGCGACCTCGGCATCCTCGAACGACTCATGCGCCATCACGTGGCACCAGTGGCAGGCCGAATAGCCGACCGACAGCAGGATCGGCTTGTTCTGCTCGCGTGCGAGACGCAGCGCTTCCTCGCCCCACGGATACCAGTCGACGGGGTTCTCCGCGTGCTGTTGTAAATAAGGGCTGGTTTCCTGGGCAAGGCGGTTGGTCATGGTCAGCTCGATAAGATGTGTGGAACAGTTGGGCGAAGTAGATCGATTATTTTCTTCCCACAGCGATTGTGACGCTGGTATCCAGCCAGGTTTCCCCATTGCGTAACAGTGTGCGGACCCTGTCCAAATGCTGTTCTTTGAATGCCACAAGCTCTTTTTCACTCAACTGCTTGAGCAGCCCGCGGAAACCGGCGTTCCAGACAATATCCCACCATTGCTGTTCAGATTGCAGCGCATAACCCAGCGGTTCATGGTGCAAGGTAATGTCTGTGATGCCCGCTGCACGATAAACATTTTCGATAACCGAGGCATCGGCCAAACGTTTCCAGGATAAGGGCGGGATCTGTTTTCCAAAATCCTCATACAGGGACAAGAAGGCCGGAGAGAATGGCGAAAAAGCCGTTTCCATAAAGCAGCTGATGGCAATTTGCCCGCCGGGTTTTACGGTGCGCGCAAGGCGGCGCATTGCGCCTTCCATATCATCAATAAAAAACAGTCCGAAACTACAGGTAACGATATCGAATTGATCATTGGCAAAATCCATCTCGTCCAGATCCATCTGGCGGAAGGTGACATTGTGTAATTGCCGAGCCTGTGCTTTAGCTTGTGCCTGGCGCAACATGCCGCTGGACAGGTCAATACCGATGATGGAACCGGCTGGCAAACGCTGTGCCGCTTCAAGTGCCACCATGCCGGTGCCGGTAGCCACATCCAGACAGCGAGCAGCCGGGTCAGGGGCAAGATAATCCAACATTCGCTGTGCTGTTTCCTGGAAAAAACGTAACGAGGGATGATCGTAATCCTCGGCCACCGTATCGAATGTATCTCTAATCATCTGCTTACGTTGTTGCATATCCATAGGATTACCTGCTTCGCGGCATGTGGTGAAAGTGGGTGGAGTCCATGACTAGCCTTGGAGGTGTGTTGAATGACAGAGCGGAACAGGGCTAATGATCCATCTGGCTGCACCTGATCGCATATAAACAACATTAAGCATGGACGTTTCCATTATAGCTGTCGATGAGCTGATCAAAAATGCCGGAAACCAGCCGTGAGAAAAATACTGGACTCTCCCATTATGGTAAGGTTTAACATGAACCCGTTAGCCACTATCAGGAGTTGGTCATGGCAGCTACAAGCCCAGCGCAACAGCCTACACAGGAACAGCGTCTGCAAATTACCGGTATGACCTGTGCCTCGTGCGTGGCACGGGTGGAAAAAGGCTTGCGCAAAGTACCCGGAGTCAGCGACGTCAGCGTTAATCTTGCCACCGAGCAGGCCAGCATCACCGCCAGTCCGGATGTCGCCACGGCCGATCTGGTGGTGGCGGTGCAACAGGCCGGCTATGAAGTCGCGGTGCAGGAAATCAACCTGGGCATCCAGGGCATGACCTGCGCCTCCTGTGTGGGGCGCGTGGAAAAGGCGCTGGGCAAGGTGCCGGGCGTACGCTCGGTGTCGGTCAATCTGGCGACCGAGCAGGCGCGTGTCATGGCCAATGCCGGTATTTCGCAAGAGGCCTTGCAGCAGGCCGTACGCAGCGTAGGTTATGAAGTGGCGGCCGTGACCGAGGATGCCAGCAGTCAGGCAAAGCCATCGCGCCTGCCGGAGTGGTGGCCGGTGGCGCTGTCGGCTGCATTAAGCTTGCCGCTGATTGCGCAGATGTTCGGCTTGTTATTCGGGCAGCACTGGGCTTTGCCCGGCTGGGTGCAATGGGCGCTGGCGACGCCGGTGCAATTCTGGCTAGGCGGGCGTTTCTATCGTGCGGGAGGGAAGGCAGTCAAGGCGGGTGCCGGCAACATGGATTTGCTGGTGGCGCTGGGGACCTCGGCAGCGT
>JANMKH010000183.1:0-1778 GCA_031371965.1 Sulfuriferula sp. | reverse complement strand
TTCTATGAAGGGCTAACTCAGACGCTTCCTAGCTTAGTTGAGCATTTCTGTTCTCCGGGCTGCCGTGGCTACCCTGGACGCGGCATGGTGTGGTTTCTCAAGCGATCATGTTCGACCTGGGTGAACGCCGCTTCTTCATTTTCAGCCTGGTCATGTACCCGCAGAATATTTTCTGGCTGGCCTTGTTGTTATTCATTGCCGCCGTCGTGCTGTTTTTTGCCACCTCATTGATAGGCCGTGCATTTTGCGGCTACTTTTGTTTTCAGACTCTATGGACAGATATATTCATCTGGATTGAAAAGCTGGTGCAGGGTGAACGTCCCGCGCGTATTCGGTTGCAGCGTCAACCGTGGAACGGCGAGAAGATTCTCAAACTGGGCGTGACGCACGGTCTGTGGCTGCTGATTTCATTCTGGACCGGCATGACGTTTGTGCTCTATTACGGCTATGCACCGGATCTGCTGGTGGGGTTTTTTACCGGCCACGCTGTCTATGCCGCGTATGTCACGGTGTTTTCGCTGACCGTTACTACTTACGCTGCGGCAGGCCTGATGCGCGAGCAAATCTGCGCATATGTATGCCCATATGGGCGCTTCCAGAGTGTGATGTACGACCCCGAAACGCTGGCTGTCGCCTATGACGCCAAGCGGGGTGATGGCAGCATGGGGCGTGCAGCGCCCAGAGCAGAATTAAAAATACATGAAATCCGCCAGCAGAAGGGTTATGGCGACTGCATTGATTGCGGGTTTTGCGTGCAGGTGTGCCCGGCGGGGATCGATATTCGAGACGGCTTGCAATACCGTTGCATATCCTGTGGTTTATGTATTGATGCATGCAACACCATTATGGATTCGGTGGGTTATCCACGTAGCTTGATCCGGTACGATTCTGAAGCCAATCTGGCGCAGCCTGTGCCGGCCAAGCCGCATATTCACTGGAAGCGAATTAAAGTGGTCGGTTATTTCATGGCACTCAGCGTTATGACAGGTGCGCTGATATACAGTATCGCCACGCGTACCAATTTCGAACACGACGTGCAGCAAATACGCCAGCCGTTATACGTGGTGCTATCCAATGGCGACATCCGCAACCGTTATCAGATCCATCTCACCAACAGGAGCGGCGCTGATATGGAATATCGCATCAGCACGCAAGGCTTGCCGCCAGGGGCTCTGGATATGGATGAGACGCAGACCGTAAAGGTGCGCAGTGGCAATAGCGTGCTCGTGCAGGCGAGCATCAAGCTCACGCCGCAACAGGTAGGAAAATATCCCCGGTTTGATTTTGTGATCACCCCATTATCTGAACCGGAAGACAAGGTGGTAGAGCAGGTAAACTTTTATTCAAGGACGAACGAACAATGAGCTTGCTGGAAACACTGTTTGGCGGCGCCATAATTGTGGTGATATTGCATTGGTTACTGGGGCGCGCGGGGCTGGCAAACTATTGGCGCGGCGTGATTTCCGGTGCGGTTCCCACCATCGGTTATGCTTTCTACGCCATTATCAAAGGTGATGAGCTTGATGTGATTGCCATTCATGTCGCAATCTATCTGGCCACCGCGACTGTACTCAGCCTGCTTGCCAGCGATAAACGCAACTCCGGAAAACGCATGCACTGGGCGCCCAAAGCGCTGGTCGTGTTCTTCGGCGTGCTGGCCGCGATCGATGGCACTTTCGTGGCTGTTTCCACCCAGGGTGTGCCGCCCTGGGTGGCCAGCCTGATCATGCCACGTGCCAAGAATCACTTGGTATAGTCCGCGTTCTCGGGAGTTACCG
>JANMKH010000280.1:0-2130 GCA_031371965.1 Sulfuriferula sp. | reverse complement strand
TGATAGAATTGCAGGATAAAGCCGCGTTTCTGAAAATTCTTGGAGCCTACCCGGTAGGCGTTCTGTAGGTCGTAATAATGAATCTGTGTGATCTTTCCCCGCAATACGTGCGCGCCATTGCGCCGTATCAGCCTGGCAGGCCCATTGCCGAAGTGGCACGCGAACTGGGTCTGGCTGAGCACGATATCGTGAAATTGGCGTCCAACGAAAACCCGCTCGGTCCCAGCCCCAAGGCCCTCGTCGCAATTGAAAACACGCTGGCCAATATTGCGCTCTACCCGGATGGCAGCGGTTATGATTTGAAGGCGGCGCTTACGCGCAGGTTCGGCGTAGCCGCCGAGCAGATCGTGCTGGGCAACGGCTCCAACGATGTGCTGGAACAGGTGGCGCGTGCATTCCTTGCACCGGGCACTTCGGCGATATTTTCTCGACATGCATTCGCCATCTATGCGCTCGCCACCCAGGCCGCTGGTGCTGAGGGCATTGAAACTGCGGCGCATGATTTCGGCCATGATCTTGATGCCATGCTCGACGCCTTGCGCGCCGACACGCGCGTGGTGTTTATCGCCAACCCCAACAATCCCACCGGTACCTGGCTATCCAATGCGGATTTGCTGGCTTTTCTGGAATGCGTACCGGAAAATGTGATCGTTGTGCTGGACGAAGCCTATGGCGAGTATCTGCCGCAGGATAAACAGTCCGACGTACTGGTCTGGCTGCAGCGGTTCCCGAATCTGGTGGTGAGCCGCACCTTCTCCAAAGCCTACGGCTTGGCCGGTTTGCGCGTGGGTTATGCGCTCACCAGCCGCATGGTGGCGGACATGATGAACCGCGTGCGCCAGCCGTTCAATGTCAACAGTCTGGCGCTGGTTGCGGCGGCTGCCGCACTCGACGACAACGATTTCATCGCACGCAGTTACGCGCTGAATCAGCTCGGCATGCGCCAGATGATCCAGGGCTTATTGCCGATGGGGCTGGACTATATTCCGTCGTTTGGCAATTTCCTCGCCATCCGCATCGGCAATGCCACAGCCATGTATCGACGTTTGCTGGAGAAAGGTGTGATTGTGCGTCCCATCGGCAATTACGCCATGCCCGAATACCTGCGCGTCAGCATTGGTCTGGCCGCTGAAAATACTCAATTTTTGCAGGCGCTGGAAAGCGCTCTTAAGGAGCAAGCATGATCGTCGTAATGAGCCCCGAGGCAACGGAAACCCAGATTGACGGGGTGGTAAAAAAAATCAAGGAGTACGGCTGCGATGCCAATATCTCGCGCGGTGTCGAGCGCACGATTATTGGCGCCATCGGCGACGAGCGCAGCATCGATCAGGAGTTGATTGACGCGCTACCCGGCGTGGAGCAGTCCATGCATATCGTCAAGCCTTACAAGATCGTGGCGCGCGAGTGGCACAAGGAAAATAGCGTCATCGACATCAAGGGTATCAAACTCGGCGGCAATACCATCCAGGTCATCGGCGGCCCATGCTCGGTGGAAACCCAGCAACAGATGGACGAGTCGGCAAAATTCGTCAAGGCAGCCGGCTGCCGCCTGATGCGCGGCGGCGCCTTCAAGCCGCGCACCAGCCCTTACAGTTTCCAGGGCAAGGGCGTGGAAGGGTTGGAAATGTTCCGCAAGGCCGCCGACGCGCAAGGCCTGCCCATCGTGACCGAGTTGATGGACGTGCGCATGCTCGACACGTTTCTGGAATGGGATGTGGACGTGATCCAGATCGGCACGCGCAATATGCAGAATTTCGATTTGCTGAAAGAAGTGGGCCGCACCAACAAGCCGGTCATTCTCAAGCGCGGGATGTCCGCAACGGTTTCCGAATGGCTGATGGCGGCGGAATATATTGCTGCCGGCGGCAACCACAACATCATCTTCTGCGAGCGTGGCGTACGCAGTTTCGAGACCTACTATCGCAACATGCTCGACGTGACCGCCATTCCGGTGCTGAAAAAAGAAACTCATTTTCCGGTGATTGTTGATCCTTCTCATGCGGGCGGCAAGGCGTGGATGGTGCCTGCACTGTCGCGCGCAGCCATTGCTGCGGGCGCCGATGGCCTGCTGGTGGAAATGCACCCCAAACCCTGCGAAGCCTGGTGCGATGCCGATCAGGCGCTGAACCC
>JANMKH010000147.1:0-13612 GCA_031371965.1 Sulfuriferula sp. | reverse complement strand
TTTTGCGCACCTTGGTGCGAGCCTGGGTGATCTGTTGTTGGTGTTCGCGCCGATAGCACTGCTATTGATTATTGTGGCTCTGCTTACTCCCGCCATCATTGGTGGCTGGTTGTTCAGCATCAAGTCACTGCAACCGAATTTTGGACGCATGAACCCAATTAAAGGACTGGGTAATCTGGTCTCTTCCAATGCGGCGGTGGAATTCGGCAAGGCGATAGCCAAAACCATTCTGGTGGGCGTGGTTGCCAGTCTGGTGATCTGGCAGCAAAAAGACGCAGTTCTGGCCCTGAGCGTCGAGTCCCTGCATGAAGGCAGCGCCCATCTCGGTAGCCTGCTGTGGATCAGTTTTATCACGATTACCGGTGCCTTGGGTGTGATCGTCCTGATTGATGCCCCTTATCAATAATTGCATCACGCCAATAAACTGAAAATGACGCGCCAGGAAGTTCGCCAGGAAGCCAAGGAATCGGACGGAGATCCGCAAATCAAGGCAAAAATTCGCGCGCAACAACGTGAAATGGCGCGTCGCCGCATGATGTCCGAAGTGCCGACTGCGGATGTGGTGGTGACCAACCCGACCCACTACGCGGTGGCGCTCAAATATTCAGACGGTGCGATGCGCGCGCCTAAAGTGGTCGCCAAAGGCGCCGATGAGGTGGCTGCGAAGATTCGCGAACTGGCAGGTGCGAACAATGTGCCGCTGCTGGAGGCTGCGCCGCTGGCACGGGCGCTATACCGGCATGCGGAACTGGGCGACGAGATTCCGGAAGCGCTGTACACCGCTGTGGCGGAAGTACTTGCTTATGTATTTCAGTTGCGCGCATACCGGGAGCATGGCGGTGTGCGTCCGGATATTCCCGGCGAGCTCGACGTGCCGCCGCAGCTTGATCCGCTCAATGAAGCGGCACAGGCCACGAATAATAATGGAGTGATGCAATGAACGGCCTGAAACTACCTCCTTGGTTGACAGCACCTGGCGGAGCTTCACTGGTTGCACCGATGATCATTATCATCATGCTGGCAATGATGATGTTGCCGCTGCCGGCTTTTGTGCTCGACATCTTTTTCAGTTTCAATATTGCCCTTTCCATTATCGTATTGCTCACCAGTCTGTATACGGTAAAGCCACTGGATTTCATGGTCTTCCCGACTGTTCTGTTGGTCAGCACCATGCTCCGGCTCTCCCTCAACGTCGCCTCGACCCGAGTGGTGCTCACCGAAGGGCACACCGGCCCGGACGCTGCGGGTAAAGTAATCGAGGCTTTCGGACACTTCCTGATTGGCGGAAATTACACCGTCGGTATCGTGGTTTTCATCATTTTGACCATCATCAACTTCATGGTCGTCACCAAGGGTGCCGGGCGTATTGCAGAAGTCGGTGCGCGCTTCACTCTGGATGCCATGCCCGGCAAACAGATGGCGATCGACGCCGACCTGAATGCTGGTTTGATCGGCGAGCAGGAAGCACGCCACCGCCGTACCGAAGTCGCACAGGAAGCCGAGTTCTACGGTGCAATGGACGGTGCCAGCAAGTACGTACGAGGCGATGCGGTGGCCGGCATCATGGTGACGGTGATTAATATCATCGGTGGCCTCATTGTGGGCATGGTGCAGCATGATCTGACTTTTGCGGTCGCCATCAAGAATTACACCTTGCTGGCAATTGGCGATGGTCTGGTCGCACAGATTCCCTCGCTGCTGATTTCGACAGCGGCAGGTATTGTGGTTTCCCGCGTTGCCAGCGATCAGGATATTGGCGGGCAGTTACTTAGCCAGCTTTTTGCCAAGCCTCAGGTACTCTATATTTCCGCCGCAATCATCGGCGGTATGGGTCTTATTCCCGGCATGCCGCACTTTGCTTTTCTTCTGCTGGCCGCGGTGCTGGGTGGCGGCGGTTATATCCTCACACAACGCGCCCTCAAGGCAGACATTGAACCACCCCCCGCTGTGGTGGCCGCTCCCAACGAGATGGAAGAGGCGACCTGGCAGGATATTGTGCCGGTAGACACGCTGAGTCTGGAAGTGGGTTATCGCCTCATTCCTCTGGTGGATAAAGATCAGGGCGGTGAACTGCTGCGCCGCATAAAAGGTATCCGAAAGAAATTCGCTCAGGAAGTCGGTTTCCTGTCACCGCCAGTGCATATTCGTGACAACCTCGAACTCAGGCCAGCGGAATATCGCATCAGCCTGAAAGGCGTTGAAATCGGGAACGGCGAAGCGCATGCCGGCCAATATCTGGCTATTAATCCCGGCATGGTTACCGGTACGCTGCCCGGTGCATTGTCCAGCGACCCGGCGTTTGGTCTGCCCGCAACATGGGTTGATGCGGGATTGCGCGAACAGGCGCAGACCATGGGCTATACCGTGGTGGACGCCGGCACGGTGGTGGCGACCCATCTCAATCATCTGATCACGCTGCATGCTGCTGAACTGCTGGGGCGTCAGGAGGTGCAACAATTGCTCGACCATCTTGGTACGGAATCGCCCAAGCTGGTGGAAGATCTGGTGCCCAAGCTGGTGTCGCTTTCCGCACTGCAAAAGGTGTTGCAAAACCTGCTGATTGAGGGTGTGCATATCCGCGACATGCGCACCATCATCGAGACCCTGGCTGAGCATGCAACGCGTATTCAGGATCCCAATGAACTCACTGCCCTGGTGCGCATTGCCCTGGGTCGCGCAATTGTCCAGCAGCTGTTCCCGTCGGCGAGCGAGCTTTCGGTGATGACTCTGGACAGCCGTCTGGAGCGCCTGCTGATGCAGGCTTTACAGGCGAGCGGACCGGAAGGCGCGGGAATTGAGCCCGGCCTTGCCGATATGCTGGCTACTCAGACCGAACTGGCTACCCGACAGCAGGAGCAACTGGGTTTCACACCGGTACTCCTGGTGCCGGGACCTTTACGCGCACTGCTCGCCCGCTTTTTGCGCCGTGCACTTCCGCAACTCAAGGTGTTGTCGCACGCCGAACTTCCCGATTCAAAAACCATTAGGGTTACCAGCCTAGTTGGAGGCCAAGCATGAACGTTAAAAAGTTTTCTGCCAGCAATTCCCGTGACGCTTTGCGCAAGGTTCGTGATGCACTCGGCCCGGATGCGGTGATTCTGTCGAACCGCAGTATTGACGGTGGCGTTGAGATCATGGCGCTGGCGAATGAGGATATCGCTGCGCTGGTAGCTCCGTCAGTAGAGAAGGAGTCAGTGTCGCAGCCCCTGCTTACGCCATTGCCGCCAAAACGTCGTATGGAGAGCAACCAGGCCGCCAGCCTTTCGGGCGCTCTTGAAACGGCGCGCGTAGCCTCGACCGCAAAACAGGCTGCCGCCAGCGAGTTCAATGAAGTCATGAGCGAGATACGTTCGATGCGCGGCATGCTGGAGACGCAACTCGCCGAGTTGTCCTGGGGAGCCACCCAAAATCGGCAGCCGCATCGGGCGGTCATTCTGCGCGAATTGCTGGCGGCAGGATTCAGCGCCAGTCTGGCGCGGCATCTGGCAGAAAACTTGCCGGCTGTGACCACGGCGGAGGAGGGAATGACCTGGATCAAGTCTGTTCTGACGCGCAATCTCCTGGCTATTAACAACGAAAACGAAGTTCTGGAAAAAGGCGGGGTATTTGCCCTGGTCGGCCCTACCGGCGTAGGCAAAACCACCACGACCGCCAAGCTTGCCGCGCGTTGTGTGATGCGCCACGGCACCGGCAAGCTGGCACTGATTACTACGGACGGCTATCGTATCGGCGGCCATGAGCAATTACGCATCTACGGCAAGATACTGGGCGTGATGGTGCATTCGGTGAAGGACGAAGCCGACCTGCGCATCGCACTGGACGAATTGAAGAACAAGCACACGATCCTGATCGACACGGTGGGCATGAACCAGCGCGATCACATGGTGGCTGAACAAGTTGCCATGCTATCGGGTGCAAGTACCAAGGTAAAACGCCTGCTGTGCCTCAATGCCACCTCCACCGGCGAGACGCTCAACGAGGTGGTGCGGGCTTATCAGGGCTCGGGTCTGGCGGGTTGCATCATCACCAAGCTCGATGAAGCAGCGACCATTGGCAATGTACTCGACGTGGCCATCCGTCAGAAACTGAGTCTTTACTACACCGCCAACGGCCAGCGCGTGCCGGAAGATCTGCACGTCATCAATCGCGATTATCTGGTTGACCGTGCATTCAAACTGAAACGCGAATCTTCGCCATTCCAGTATCAGGATGATGAATTACCGCTGGTAATCGCCAATACCGTACGTGCGATGAAAGATAAATCACTGGGTGAGGTGAATCTTGGCTAATTTCGATTTTGATCAGGCCGAAGGTCTGCGGCGCATGCTTGCCGGCCCTCGGCCCCGCATCCTGACATTTCTGTCGGTGCTGCGCGACGAGGAAAAGAACGCAATGCTGGCCAATCTTGGCGCATCGTTGGTGCAGACGGGAAGCGATGTATTGCTGGTCGATGCGCGCTCCGTATCAAAGGGCATCGCATCGCGGTTTGGAGCGACACGGCGTGCAAGCTTGCTCGATGTAGCGCGGCAGGAGAAGGCGCTGGACGAGGTGGTTCAACCGGTATCGCAGGGCCTGGGTCTGGTTGCACTGGCGCGTGGACGGCAGAGTTTGACCAGCCGGGACGAGGCTGAGGCCCAGCGTCTGGCCAATACCTTTGACTTGCTCGCAAGACAGACCGGTGTCGTCATGGTGGATGGAGAACTTGACGCGAACGATTCATTTCCGGTTCCGGCCATGGCCGAAGGCCAAATTGTGATTCAGATGTCTCCCGGTGCAGCGTCGATCAAATCCGCATACAGCCTGATCAAACGGCTTAACGGCTGCATGGGCCGGCGCTCGTTCGGCATACTGGTAACCGGTGCATCCGAAGAAGAAGCGCACCTGGTTTATGAGAATATGGCGCGAACGGCAAGCCGTTACCTCGCCATTCAGCTCAATTCCATGGGTTCTGTACCGGCTGATGAGCACCTAAACCGCGCGGCGCATCTGGGACGTTCGGTGATCGATGCATTCCCGCTGGCTGGCGCTTCCGTTGCATTCAGACGTCTTGCCGGACAACTCAGCCTGTCCTGAATATGTATACCTCTAACGGAAAATCGGACAAGAATTATCTCCTGACCCAGCATGCGCCGCTGGTCAAGCGGCTCGCCTTTCATCTGAAAGCCCGGCTGCCGCCCAGCGTGGAAGTGGACGATCTGGTGCAGGCAGGGATGATCGGTTTGCTCGATGCCATTAATCGGTATGAAGAAACCCACGGCGCACAGTTTGAGACGTATGCCGTGCAACGTATTCGCGGCGCAATGCTGGACGAACTGCGCAGTACCGACTGGTTACCGCGCAGTATCCGTCAGAACATGCGCAAGATTGAGGTGGCGATGAACGCCCTTCAGCAACGCCTGGGCCATGAACCCACGGAATCCGAAATCGCCAGGGAGCTCAAGCTCTCATTGGCAGATTATCAGGAATTGCTGAGCAATGGCGCCGGACACCAGTTGATGTATTACGAAGACTTTCACGATGCGGATGGCAACGACCATTTCCTGGACCAGCACTCCAAGGGCGAATCCGGCGATCCGCTGAAAGACCTGCTCGAAAGCGGTTTCCGCGGAGCAGTTGCAGAAGCGATTGAAGCTTTGCCGGAGCGCGAAAAAATCCTGATGGGTCTTTACTATGAAGAAGAAATGAATCTCAAAGAGATCGGTGCGGTCATGGGGGTTTCGGAATCGCGCGTATGCCAGTTACATAGTCAGGCCGTTGCCCGGCTCCGATCAACACTCAGGGGACAGGCGTGGACTGGGGCAGTTTAGCCGGCGTTGTACTCGCTCTGGCAGGAGTCCTGGTTGCACATATGCTGGACGGCGGCCATATCGGTTCGCTGGTGCAACCGGCCGCATTTGTCGTGGTGGTGATCGGGACAATAGGCGCAGTCCTGCTGCAAAATCGGGTACAAGTATTTGTGCGTGGCGTGTGGATGGTGCGTCGGGTATTCGTTCCTGCGCTGGATAACCGGCATGAGATGGCTGACGAAATCAGGGTCTGGAGCCACACGGCGCGGCGTGAAGGCCTGCTAAGCCTGGAACCCTTCATGCTGGCGACGCAAGATCCATTCACCGCCAAGGGTCTGCGTCTGATCATCGACGGAACCGAGCCCGCCAAACTCAGGGAAATTCTCGATCTTGAGATTAGCGCTTATGAGATGGAGCAACGCCAGGCTGCGAAAATATGGGAGTCTGCGGGCGGTTATTCGCCGACCATCGGAATTCTGGGCGCAGTGCTGGGATTGATTCACGTGATGGAGAATCTTTCCGATCCGACCAAACTCGGTGGGGGGATAGCCGTGGCGTTCGTTGCGACCATTTACGGCGTCGGGCTGGCCAATCTGGTTTTTTTACCCATAGGCAACCGGCTCAAAACGGCTGTCATCCATGAAGTCAGTACACGTGAAATGCTCGCGGATGCGTTTATCGGAATTGCTACCGGCGACAATCCGCGTGTTATCGATGAACGCGTGGCTGTCTATCTCAGATAGGTTGGGTTTAAATAAAGGCAAAAGGCAAAAGGCAAAAATTAAAAGGCAAAATTAAAGGCAAATCAAAACCCGGGCAAGACACGGGCTTGCTTCTGGTTTTTAACTATTGCCTTTTGCCTTCTTAACGAGTGAGTGTCATGGCCCGAAAAAAATACGAAGAAGAGCACGATAATCACGAGCGCTGGCTAGTCTCCTATGCGGATTTTATTACGCTCCTGTTCGCATTTTTCGTGGTGATGTATGCAATTTCATCGGTGAACGAGAGCAAATATCGCGTGCTTTCCGATTCCCTCGGCAGTGCCTTTGGACAGACACGAACACCACAGACGAAATCCGGGTCAGAGCAGCCGGTATTGCCGCTGCCGGGAAAGCTGCTGGTGCCCAAGCCACGTATCGGTGAAGCGGTAAGGCGCGAAAGGGAGCAGATGACCGGCATCGCCCGGGACATACTCAAAGTGCTTGCTCCGCTAGTTAGTGAGGGTAAGGTTCGCGTTACCCAGACGGCACGCGGGGTGAGTGTGGAAATCAATGCCAGCTTGCTGTTTGCACCTGGCGAAGCAACTTTGACCGTGGATTCCAGCCAGGCACTGAAGGCCGTCGCCGCAGTGCTGAAGCACGATCAACATGCGATACGGGTTGAAGGCTATACGGACAACCTGCCGATCAGCAATGCTTTTTTTCCATCCAACTGGGAATTGTCCGCGATGCGCGCAAGCAGTGTGGTCAGGCTGTTCGGCGAGAGCGGCATCAGCGAGAATCGCCTCACCGCGGTTGGGCACGGATCGAACCAACCCGTCGATTCCAACGCGACGGCTGCAGGCCGCTCACGCAACCGCCGCGTGACGGTAACCATCCTGTCGGCACTCCCTGAAGTCGTTACCGAAGTACCCGTCAAACCAGCCACTCTCAATTAGCCTGGCCCTCATTTCGGGCACGCAGTGAATCGAAACCGGATTTCCTGACGGGTACTTTCGGACTATTTACAAGATGCCGGGAATGATGGAACTTGCCTCTACCATGCCCGCATCCTGGTGCATGGATCATAATATTTGGAATTTAATTCAAAAAGGAGGAGACATCATGCTGTATAGGCTGAAACAATTCATATCGGTGGGGTTTTTGGCGGGTCTGGCTGTGTTGGCCGGTTGCGTTTCGGCAGGTGCGGCGCCAGGCAAGAGTGCTGCGGCAGGTGGTTTCCCGGAAAATGTGGTTTACCATGTCAACGATAGTTCGATTGCGCGATTGGCGCTCAACAACGTTAAGAACCATTTGAGTGCCAATCCTCAAGCGCACATTGTGGTTGTTACCCACGGGAAAGGTGTGGATTTTCTGTTAGAAGGCGCCAAGGATCAGCAGGGCAATCCTTTTGATATTACAGCCCAGGAATTGAAAGCCAAAGGGGTGGAATTCGATGTATGCAATAACACCCTGGTCGGGCGGAAAATTGATCCTAAAACAGTGATCCCCGAAGCCAAAATCGTTCCTTCAGGTGTGGCGGAAATTTCCAAACTGCAATCCCTGGAACATTATTCATACGTCAAGCCATGATTGGTTGAGCAACCGCATCACTTAACTAATACTTCAAACGTATTGTATTGCCAAAATGGGCTCATTTCGAGCCCATTTTATTTTCCGGTATTTTTTGGCTGATCCATCACTGATTCCCGCAACCAGTCGAATTGCTATAGGCCTATCGTTTGTTGCGGATTGCTGGTCAGCAGGCGTTCCAGCTCGTTATGGGGTACGGGTTTGCTGAAAAAATAACCCTGTACTTCATCGCATCCATACTGTTTTAGCAAGGCGAGTTGTTCTGCCGTTTCTACTCCTTCGGCAATGACATTCAGGTTCAGGCTCTGCCCCAGCAAAATGACGGATTTTGTAATGGACGCATCATTGGGGTCGGTAGTCATGTTGCGAACAAAAGACTGGTCCACCTTGAGCTTGTTGATGGGGAAGCGTTTCAAATAACTGAGTGAAGAATAGCCCGTCCCGAAATCGTCAATGGAAAGCTGGAGATTCAAAGCGCGCAGGCTGTTTAGCGTGGCGATGGTTTTTTCAGCATCGTGCATCGTCACACTTTCGGTAATTTCCAGTTCCAGATAGCGTGGGTTGATCCCTGATTCCCTGATTACTGCAGCAACGAGTTCGGTAAATTCGGGATGCTGAAACTGGCGTGCAGAGATATTGACGGCCATGATCAGATCACTAAAGCCCGCATCGTGCCAAAGCTTTGCCTGTAAACACGCAGTACGTAGCACCCATTCACCTATCGGAATAATGAGACCGACTTCTTCAGCAAGCGGGATAAACTCCGCAGGCGAAATGAATGTTTGTCCGTCACGATGCCATCTGAGCAGCGCTTCAACGCCCAGTATTCTGCTGCTTGCGATCGCTACCTGGGGCTGGTAATGCAAAGTCAGTTCGTTCCGTTCCAAAGCATGGCGCAAGCCATTCTCTAAAGACAACCAGCGTTCCGCCTTATTGTTCATGTCCTCGGTGTAACTCTGGAAGACATTCCCGCCTAATGTTTTGGCCCGATTGACCGCCGCTTCCGCATTTCTGATCAGATTTTCGGAATCCTGTCCATCTGCCGGGAAAACACTTGCTCCGATGCTTAGTGTAAAAAAGAACTCCTGATTGTTAACGTGCAAGGGCTCATGCATGCTTATCAGCAGTTTTTCTGCAAGCGACTGCAGTTGATGTGTGCTGGTCAATTCCGGAAGCAGCAAACCAAAGGTAGCGCCTTCAAAGCGGAATAGAACCGCACCCTGAATCAAGTCACGATTCTCGTGTAGCAAGGTGTTTAATCGCGCCGCTATGCTATGCAGAAGATTGTCACTGGCCTCATAGCCCTGACTTTCCAGTATTCGCTTAATGCGATCCAGCCGCAATAGAGCGACCGCCAGCATGCTATTTCCATCTGCCTGTTTGATTGTTTCTTGCAACCGTTCACCCAACATGCGGCGATTCGGCAGACCGGTCAGCTCATCGTGATAAGCCTGGTATACGAGCTCTTCTTCGGCCCGCTTGCGGTCGGTAATGTCGGAAATGTAAATGTGGAAAATGTGTAAATCTGCCAGTGCATGAACAAAACAGTCGAGCACATGGTTATGTTTGGTGTATTCGAGCGACAAGTTTTCACGTCCGGTGGCTTTGAGTTCAGCAAGACGCGTTTTAAAATCATCCGGCAAAAGTTGATTCGTGTTGGCCAGGCCGAGCCGTGCGAGCAATTCCGTCGTGGCTGGATTGGCATAGGCAACCGTGCCATCCCAGGCCATACGCAAGACAGGGCTGGGGTTGCGTTCCGGAAACGTGGCAAGACGTCTCCTCTCCGCATTCTCCGCGATATATGCATTGACGTAATAGCCGATGAGAATGGCAATTAGGAAAATCACAATGCTGAATCCGATGACCATCTGAATCATCAGTCGGGTGCTGGATTGAGCCAGATTGCCATTGTCGAAGACACTTTTCTGGTTCAACTCGACCAATGCATCGATCGCCGGAGTGATTTTGTTCTCTGTTTTACTAACTTTAATCAATATTTCCCGCGCGTGATCCCAATCAATTTGTGGAGTATTGAGGGTCTGGTCAAGCTCCACGGCATACCGTGATATTTCCTCGGCCAGCGATTCGACCTGTAAAAGCCGTTTATTGCCTTCCTGATTCGTATGAATGGTGTGTAACCCTGCATCAACCTCGCGCTGCCTGGCTTCATAGTTTTCCAGGAAAACGGCACGGTCAGTGGTAGCGTAGTATTCGTACAGGACGGGTTTCTGCGCAAAAATAGCCACGCGCAGTTTTGAAATGGCGTTGAGCCGGGGTAAATTATCAACAACCAGTGAATTGGTAACAGCGGATACTGAGTGCCCATTGATATAGATCAGTGTGGACAGTGTGAGGCCCAGCGTGAGAACAAGAAGATAAACCGCGAGAATTTTTTTGGAGAGGGATGACATCGCGTACCGGCTTAGGCGTTGTATTTGAGATTATCGATTCGTGATACGGGATGTACTGTGGCGAGGCGAATTGTTTTTATGTGCCCGGACTAATTCAGGCTTAGTGTAAAGGCTGCAGATTCTCTCGTCCATCAGCCAATACAACTGAAGGCGCCATTTTTAATGATTCTGCGGAAGAAAGGAGCGCAACAGGAAGCCAGCAGGGCAGCAGTCAGTTTCTCGCAATGATTACAATGGCAAGCGCCACTGCCAAAAACAAACCCGAGATCCACACGGTTCGCCAGTTTCGATTTGAAGAAGACAATGCAAGCAGCAGGAAGGCGAGCGAGATCAGTGCTGCCGGAT
The DNA here is from genome assembly GCA_031371965.1 of Sulfuriferula sp. Lineage (GTDB taxonomy): Bacteria > Pseudomonadota > Gammaproteobacteria > Burkholderiales > Sulfuriferulaceae > Sulfuriferula. Next base: position 2,779 of record JANMKH010000147.1, on the reverse strand, counting down.
AGGCCGCGACGACCGTCACTTTCACAAATGTACTGGTGTTCGCCACGGCATCCAGCGAGTACCAGCCAAAACAGCCGATGCCTGGCAAAGCCACAACCAGAATAACGCTAATGAACAACCGGGTGAGAGACGATATGCGCATACTATCTCTGATGTATGAATGGATTGTCTTACCTTTAACGGCATCGGAAGAGGCGGAATGAAGCCCGTCGTTTAGTGCAATCGCAGTCAGAGAAAGTCAGGCATCGATATTGCAGCCGAATTCTATAACTCTCTGCAGGCATCCGGCTTGACTCCTCCGCCAAACCCGGGAGCGGCTCGGCGGAGAAATGCCAGTCATGACGGATTAGTTGATACGTTTAATTTCAATTTGCGCCACCGGATTACGCCAGTCATGCAGTGCGGGGGTCAAGCCGCCCCCACCATGCACGCCTGAATGCACGTAGACATATCCTTCAGCCGGAGCGGGGTCGTGCACATGGCTACCGCATGGTGGGCCGGGGATGAACGCGCAGTTTTCAGTATTGGCTTCACTCCCCGCATCATAGGCATCGGCCTCGGTGGTCAGCCCGCCACGCCTGGGTGCCTGTATCCCGCGCACCGCCATGAAACCGTCGTTGGTGGATACCAGCATTGACGCTACGGAAATTTCCTGGAATTTGCTGGTCGTTTCAATTTGGATAGTCATCGATGCGCCCGGCATGATGCCACCAGTGCCCCGTGCCGTACGGTAAACCGAAGGGATTGAGGCAACCGAATCAAGCAGCGGGGACGGGTTTCCTTCTTCTGCCAGCATGGCCAATTCAGTGCTGGAAGGACTGCCGAGCGTGAAAAGTTTGGAGTCGCCATTGTGCGCAATGACCGCGGGTGGCGCAAGAATTTGTCCGCGTGTGATGTTGGTGATGGTGATCGCGTAGTGGCGCATTCCGTCGTCATCGGAATAAGCATCCGATGCTGCCAGAATCGCGCTGGCAGCGAGGGCAGCCGTCTGGACGGTTAAGATAGGTTTCTTCATGTTGCCTCCTTGTTTGATGGCGGAAAATCTGTATGGACGAACTCGACAGACACGCCGGGTTGTTTTCGCCCACCGCCAGCATGGGATGCGGAGGTCACAAGGAGATCACGATATGATCACTTTTTTATCACTAATGCATTTCAGAATTGCGCGATAAGTTTCTCGCCGGAGCTAAAAATTATCTCGAGAACAAAAAAGATCACATTTTTGTCAGGGCGTACAAAAACCAAATGCCTCGCTATTTCTGTTCTACAAATAGGTAGTATTAAATACGATCTGGTTTAGCAATTGGCCAGCGTAGGTCTGGCGACTGACTTGCTCAAAGTCATTACACTCAGCAAATGCTATAACCTTAGACTGGCAAGAGATTCAATTGCCTTATTCAGAAAGTTCGATATTTTAGCCATGGAGGTGAAATGAGTGCTCTGCAACAGTATGGATTACTACTGGGCCTAAGTGTTGGCGTGGTCGGACTGATTCTGAGTCTGTTTTTCCTGATCCGCGTTATGGGTCGAACACAAGCTGAACCGGGTAAAGATGTTCCAGCAACTGCAGGAGCACTGTCGAGAGATACAGTATGGGTGCGCTACCACGCACATTATTACGGATATGCATTACTGTTCCTGGCTTTCGATATGGAAATGGCCTTCATGTATCCGTGGGCAGTGGTATACAAACAGGAAGGATTGGTTGCACTGCTGGATATGGGCGTTTTTCTGGCTATCCTCTTTCTCGGCCTGCTGTATGGTTGGAGCCAGGGTGCTCTGAGGAGACAATAGGTTGATCGCTGGCGCCCGTCAGGGCAAACCCGCCTGGTTGCGCCGCATGTTGGCCACTGGTATGGCGCGTGATTTGCGTGTGATCATAGTGCCTGGACTGGATGTGGCGCGTGCCCAATGCCTGGATATCGGCGCAGCCGGCCTGCGGATTGCCGTCACGCCACGTCATGCCAATGTATTACTGCTGATTGGCCCCCTCCCAGCAGAGTTGCGGGCTTCCGCCTCCATTCTGTACGCTCAGATGATGCGGCCACGAGCGATTTTCGCGCTCGGCTGCAGTGACCTCGCTCCGTTGCCCAATGCCGACTTGAGCGTTGAGTTAAGCCAGCCGCACCTGCTCGAAGGTGCGGCTCAACTCCGCAAAGCGATGGCTGAGGGTGCTTTCCAATCCAGCCCTGTCGATTTCACTGCATCGATACTTGAAGCTCACATCGAGTACACCTGCTCTATGCACCCGGAAATTGTTCAGGACGCACCGGGTTCCTGTCCTAAATGCGGCATGACCCTGATCCTCCGCGAAAGCGTATCCTCTAATGATTCCGGGCATGATCATATGAAGCCGGATGAGGCGGGCATGGATCACGGTGGCACGGATCACGATGATATGGGGTTCATGTCCATGGTTGAAGTTACCAAGGATCTGCCACGCAGTCCGGATGGCCTACCTATGGACTGGATTGAGGTTCCTTTCGGTCCCGCTTTCCCCGGCCTGCCGGGCGGTCTGCTGCTGACCTTGACGCTTGACGGGGATGCAGTCGCGAAGGCGACTGCGCAGTCGCTAGTCGGAGGGGCACTGTCAACAGGGGAGATGGAAGCAAACCGCTATGTCGATCATTTTGGCGCGATGCATCCCCTCACACCAGTGGCCTTTCGCTTGCTGGCCTGCCGTGCCCTTGAGATGGCAAGCGGACAGACCCCGGATGAAAAAATATCGCGGGGGCGAGTTGCAGCGTTGGAGCGCGAGCGTATTGCCAGCCATCTGGGC
>JANMKH010000127.1:0-7599 GCA_031371965.1 Sulfuriferula sp. | reverse complement strand
CTGTGTGTGGCCGAGTGTCCGGCAGAAGCCATCTTCGCCGAAGATGACGTCCCCGCAGACCAGCAGCACTGCACCGCGCTCAACGCCGAACTGGCCGTGGGTTGGAAACCCATCATCGAACGCAAGGATCCGCCCGCCGATGCCGACGACTGGAACGGCAAACCCGGCAAGCTGCCGCTGCTGGAACGCTAGATCCACACGCGTGTGCCCGACCTGATCAAACGCGCCGCCCAGCGCATCCTGGCGCAGCTGGCGGATGATTTGCCCGATCTGTCGCACGCCTGCGTTCTCGTCCCCAACTTCCATGCCGCGCGGCGCCTCGAACAGGCGCTCGCCGCGCAATGCGGCCTGCCGTATCTGATCCCGCCGCGCATCACCACCTTCCCGGCCTGGGCCGCGACCCTGCCGATCGACGCCCCGCTATTGCCGGACAGTCGCCGCGCCGCATTGCTGTATCAGGCCCTCAAGGCAAGCGGGCGCTTCGATAGCGCCGATCTGTGGGGCGTGTGCGACGAGCTGTTGCGCCTGTTCGACGAACTCACCCTGCATGCAGTGCGTCTGCCCGGCAGTCTGGATGCGTTTACCGAGCAGTTGCGCGCCGCCTACCAGGCCAAGCGCGGACGCGGGCTGGATTTTGAAGCGCGCCTGATCCACGAACTGTGGTACGCACTGGCCGCCGATGCCCGCGGCGCGCAGGATGCCACGGCACGCTACACCTTGCAGCTGGCGGCGCTGGCCGAAACCGCTGCCGGGCCGTTGTTCGTCGTGGGGCTACCGGGCTATTCACCGCTGGAACAAACTTGCCTCGACCGCTATGCCGAGCGCCAGCCGCTGGTTTACCTCACTCCCGACACCCACAGCGCGGTCCTCGATACGCTCAGCAGCGCGTGGCCTGCCGATGCGCTTACCCTTCCCATCAAACAACGCGCGCACGCCCTGCGCCACATCCAGCCCACCAGCCCGCTGACCGGACGTCTCGCCTGCTTCGGCGCCGTCAGCCTGGAACAGGAAGCACAAGCCTGCGCAACCCAGGTACGGCTGTGGCTGGCCGAGGGCAAACAACGCATCGCGGTCATCGTGCAGGACCGCCTCAGCGCGCGCCGCGCCCGCGCCCTGCTGGAACGCGCGCAAATTCTGGTGGCCGACGAAACCGGCTGGACCCTCGCCACCACCGCCGCCAGCACCGTGCTGATGCGCTGGCTGGAAGCGCTCACCGGCGGGTTTCGCTTCGAGGACGTGCTCGACCTGCTGAAATCGCCTTACCTGTTGGCCGATCAGGACGCCGTCCCGCGCGGCCAGGCGGCCTGGCAACTTGAATCCGCGCTGCGTCGCCACGGCCCGGCAGCCGGGCTGAACGGGCTCAAAACGCGGGTGCGCAATCTCGCTGAACACAGCGCCGCGCTCGGCGCACTGGAACGCCTGCAGCAGGCGGCCGCGGTATTGCCGCCACGCACCGAGCTCACCCTGGCCGACTGGCTGGCGCGGCTCGCCAACAGCCTGAACGCGCTGGGTGCGCACGAGCGTCTGGTGCACGATGCAGCGGGTCAGCAAGTGCTGGCGCTGCTGGCGCGACGCGGACACGAGCTGCTGCCCGACAGCGGGCGTTTTCAACTCGCTGAATTCCGGCGCTGGCTGGCCGGCGAGCTGGAGCGTGCGGTGTTTGTCGACACCGGCATCGACAGTCCGGTGGTATTCACCCATCTGGCGGCCACGCGCCTGCGCGATTTCGACGCCGCGCTGATCCTCGGTGCCGACGCCGCCCACCTGCCCGGCAATGTCGGCGTCTCGGTATTTTTCAACCAGCGCGTGCGCCGTGAACTGGGCCTGCCCACCCAGGACGACAGCCTGCGGCAGACCCAGTACGACCTGGTCCAGCTCATTGCCAATGTGGCGCACATCCGCGTGCTCTGGCGCGCCTGGCAGGATGGCGAGCGCAACCCGGTGAGCCCGTGGTTCGAGCGGCTGCAAACCCTGCACCAGTTGGCCTGGAATGACGATCTGGCCGACACCCGCCTCGCCGCACTGCTGCCGCACGCCCAGCTCGCCGCACCCGCCCCCGCGCCACTGCCAGCCCCCACCCGGGTGCCGCGCCCGGCGCTCGACAGCGCGCAGGTCCCCGCCCGCATCAGCGTCAGTGCCTACAACAGCCTGCTGGCCTGTCCCTATCAGTATTTCGCGCGCCAGGTATTGCGCCTGAATGCGCTCGACGAAATCAGCAGCGAACTGGCAAAAGCCGATTACGGCCAACTGGTACATGCCATCCTGCACCGCTTTCACCAGACCCATCCGGTGGTCACCGGCACCCCGCCCGAGACGCTTGCGGCCGACCTGTTGCAGTTCACCGAAGAAGCCTTCGCGCCGGTGCTGGCGGACGACTACTTCGCCCACGCCTGGCAGCACCGATGGACGGCACAGATTCCGCATTACGTGGCATGGCAACTGGCGCGCGAGCAGGAGGGCTGGCGCTGGCAAGCTGGCGAGATCGATGCGGCAAAAACCTTCGACCTCGACAACGGCCAGCACATCACCTTGTACGGACGGCTCGACCGCGTGGACAGCCTGCAGGCGAGCCGCGCCGTGCTCGACTACAAAACGGGGGGTACCGCCGGACTCAAGGACAAAGCCCGAAACCCCGGCGAAGATACCCAACTCGCCGCCTATGCCCTGCTGCTCGGCGAAGACGTCGGCCAGGCGGCGTTTGTTGCACTCGACGGCGAACAAAAAATCGAAACCCTGGCGCTGGAAGCCGAGCCCGATGCCGCAGCCGATGCCACACGCGCACGCCTGGTGCGCCTATTCGAGCAGTTACACGCCAGCGTGCCGCTACCCGCCCACGGGGCCGACAGCGCGTGCCAGTGGTGCGAAATGCGCGGCCTGTGCCGCAAGGATTATTGGCCGGAGACGCAGTCATGACCCCCGCCGAATTCAACCGCATCGCGCTCAATCCCAGCCAGGCCGTCGTGGTCGAGGCGTGCGCCGGCAGCGGCAAGACTTGGCTGCTGGTGTCGCGCATGGTGCGGCTGTTGCTGGACGAGGTGCCGGCGTCGGAGATTCTGGCGATTACCTTTACGCGCAAGGCGGCACGCGAGATACGCGCGCGCCTGGATGACTGGCTGCGTTTCATGGCGACGGCGGAAGACGGCGCGGTGCGCGCTTTTCTGGCCGAACGCGCGCTGCCGCCGGATGCCATTGAAGCCTTGCTGCCGCGTGCGCGCGGCCTGTTCGAAGCGGTCCTCAGCGCACAGCCGGGCATCACCATCAGCACCTTCCACGCCTGGTTCCTGACGGTGATCGAACGCGCCCCGCTGGAGGCCGGGCTGGCAGGCTTCACCCTGGCCGAACAGACGCACGAGCTGGAAGCCGAAGCCTGGGAAGCGCTGGCCGATGATCTGGCGCGCGCGCCGGCCGCACCGCTGGCAGCGGCCATGCAAAGCCTGCTGGCCGATATCGGCCTGTACAACACCCGCGCATTGCTGACGGCGTTCCTGGCCCGGCGCGGAGAGTGGTGGGCGTTTACAGAAGGGCAGCCAGACCGCGCCGCCTACGCCGTGGCGCAGCTGGAGGCGGCCCTGCCGGTGGCGCCTGACGCCGATGTGGCGGGCGAGTTGCTGGGTGATGCAGCCTGGGTAGCGTTGCTGTGGGAATATCTAAAACTGCTCGGGCAGCACACCGCAACCAGCACCAACATGGCGCAAACCTGTGAGCTTGCTTTGTCGGCCAGCACCAGTGCCAATGACTGTTTTGACGCATTGTGCGCTGCCATACTGACGCAACAAGGCGAGATCAGAAAAACCGTCTCCCATAGCGCCGCGCAAGCTAAAAAAATGGGCGAGTCCATTTTATTGCGGCTGGTAGAACTGCACCAAACCATCGGCACCCGCCTGATGGCTGCACAGGCTGCGCGCCAGGCGCAACGCGTGTTCCGGTTCAACCACCAGGCGTTGCAGCTCGGCGACGCGCTGCTGGAGCAGTATCAGGCGCTCAAGCACGCGCGCCGGGTACTGGATTTCGCCGATGTGGAATGGCAGGTCGCCCAACTGCTGAGCGATTCGGACCAGGCCGAATATCTGCAATACAAGCTCGACGCGCGTTACCGGCACATTTTGCTGGACGAGTTCCAGGACACCAACCCGCTGCAATGGCGCGTGCTGCAGAGCTGGTTCGCTGCCGCAGAACAGGCCGACCGCATGCCCACGGTATTTCTGGTGGGCGACCCCAAGCAGTCGATTTACCGTTTTCGCGGCGCCGAGGCGCAGCTGTTCGACCTGGCCGGCAACTACCTGAAGGCGCGCGGCGCCGCCTACCTCACCCAGCACACCACGCGCCGCAGTGCGCCGCCCGTGGTGCAAGTGGTGAACCAGACCTTCGCCGCAGTGGAACTTGAATACACGCTGTTCCAACCTCACACTGCGCACGACGCGCAGCGCTCCGGCCGGGTCGAGGTGTTGCCGCTGGCGCAGCCACCGGAGCAAGTCATGGTCGAGCACGGCTACCGCAATCCGCTCACCACGCCCTACAGCGATACCGACACCCAAATGCGCGAGCTGGAAGCGCAGCAACTGGCGCAGCGCCTGAACCAGATCGTCGGCCATTGGCTGATCGACGACGAAAAAACCGGCGCGCGCCATGCCGAATACCGCGACGTGATGATCCTGGTGCGCAGCCGCACCCATCTGCCGGTGTACGAGCGTGCGCTCAAGGCAGCGCATATTCCGTTTGCCACCACGCGCCGCGGCGGCCTGCTGGAAGCGCTGGAAGTGGGCGATTTATTGAGCCTGCTGGCGTTCCTGGTCACCCCGGACGCCGACCTGCACCTGGCGCGCGTGCTGCGTTCGCCGCTGTTCGATTGCGCGGATAGCGATTTGCTGGCGCTGGCCGGCGCCGAGGGCAATACCTGGTGGCAGCGCCTGCGCGCACTCGCCGACAATGCTCACGCCAGCCCGGCATTGCAGCGCGCCGCCACGCTGTTGACAGACTGGCACAGCCGGGCCGGATGCCTGCCGGTGCACGATTTGCTCGACACGATCTACTTTACCGGCGAAGTGCAGGCACGCTATGCCGCCGCCGCGCCCACCGCCCTGATCCCCGGCATCCACGCCAATCTGGACGCGCTGCTGGAGCTGGCGCTGGCTATTGAAGGCGGGCGTTACCCGAGCCTGCCGCGCTTTTTGCACGAGGTTGATCTGCTGCAGCAAACCGGCAACGACGCCAGCCCGGATGAAGGCAAAACCGCGCAGCTCGACAATGCCGTCACCCTGCACACCATCCACGGCGCCAAAGGGCTGGAAGCGCCCATCGTCTGGCTGCTCGACGCCGGCGCACGCAAAGCCAGGGCCGATGCCTACACCGTGCTCACCGACTGGCCGCCGGGCGCGGTGCGGCCGGCGCATTTTTCGCTGTATGGCGATAAAACCCTGCGCGCTTCGTTCCAGGCGGATTTTTTCGACGCCGAGGCGCGCCATGCGCGACGCGAAAATTTCAATCTGCTGTATGTCGCGATGACCCGCGCACGCCAGGCGCTCATCGTCAGCGGCGCGTCCAGCAAGTCGCAAAACGACAACTGGCATGGCCAGATTCTGAGCGCCCTGCGCACCGATACCGACGCTGAAAGCGCCAGCTTCGGCGCCGATCTCGACGCACCGCTGCCTGCGGCAATGCCAGTCGCGCCACCACCCGTCACAGCTGCCGTCCCGCCCCCCGGCCTCAACCAGCCACAACCTACCGGGCGCCGCATCGCACCTGTGAGCAGCAGCGAGATCAGCTACGGCATCGTGCTGCACGCCATTCTGGAACGCATCGCCCCGCCCGCCAGCGCACCGGCTGCTGCCGCCCTGAAAACGGAACTTGGCCACCCGGCAGAATTCGACAGCGCCTGGCAACACGCCCAACGCCTATTAGACACGCCGCTGCTGGCGCGCTTTTTCGACCCAACCCAATACCGCTTTGCGCACAATGAGCTGGCCTATCTCAATGCCGGCGGCGAGTTGCGGCGTATCGACCGCCTGGTCGGTTTGACAGACGCCATCTGGGTGCTCGATTACAAATCCGGCAACGATGCCAGCGCCGCACAGCTCGCCGCCCGCCATCGCGCCCAACTGGAGGATTACCGCAGCGCGGTCCGCCATCTCCACCCCGGCCAGCCGGTGCGCTGCGCAGTGATTGCGGCCGATGGCCGGATGATCGAGATTGAATAGGGGCTGCCGTTCTCTATACTGGTGATACCTACACGCAAACCACCTTCACAAGGAACCACCATGTTAGCCAGCTTTCTCAACGAGTATCGCAGCCTGCCCGTCAGCAACCCCAGCAATAAGGTGGTGTCCTGGCATGTGTTCCGCACCGTCAGCGAAGCTGAGGAGTACACCGAAAGCATCAGACTGGGTAACGGCCAGCGCATCGTCGGCGGCATGGATTCCGACACTATCGGCAAGCTGTGGTAGGTAGGCGTGGAAGTGGATGATATCGGGCACTGGGGCAACCCGGCCGCGGTGAACAAGCACGCCGAATGAGCACAGGCACTGCCACCATGCCGGCGCTATTTGTTGGCCACGGCAACCCGATGAACGCGCTGGCGCGCAACCCCTATACCGAGGCATGGCGCCAGTTTGGCCAGCGCATTCCACGCCCCCGTGCCATCCTGGTCATCTCCGCACACTGGTACACACGCGGCACCGCCGTCACCGCCATGGCGCAACCGCCAACGCTGCACGACTTCGGTGGTTTTCCGCAGGCGCTGTTCGACATCCAATATCCGGCACCGGGCGCACCCGCGCTGGCCGGGCAGATAGGCGACTTGCTCGCTCCGCTGGAGGTGCGGCTCGACCGCGACTGGGGGCTGGATCATGGCGCCTGGTCGGTGCTGGTGCATATGTTCCCGGAGGCCGATGTGCCGGTGGTGCAGCTCGCCCTAGACGCCACGCAACCCGCCCGCTTTCATTACGAATTAGGCCAGCACCTGCGCCCGTTGCGCGAACAGGGTGTGCTCATCCTGGGCAGCGGCAACGTGGTGCACAACCTGCGCCGCGCGCGCTGGGATGAGCACGCCATGCCCTACGACTGGGCTGTGGATTTCAACCAGCAAGTGCGCGACCTGCTGTTGCGCGGGGATCATGCGCCTTTGATCGGGTATGAACAGTTCGGCGAAGCCGCCACCCTCTCCGTGCCCACGCCTGAGCATTATTTGCCGCTGCTGTATATCATCGGCGCGCAAAGCGCAGACGAACGCGCGTCAATTCTGGTGGACGATATCGCTATGGGCTCGATCGGCATGTTGTCGGTGGTGATTGGCGCAATCAACGCGGCAGCCGGGTAATGCGCTCTATAAACCTAGAAAAAGCAGTTGGTCCACGAAACGGTTCTCGCAGGGATATTGCCCTTGGGCAATAACTCGCAAAAACACAAAAAGCACGAAATGGGGTAAGCAGGCATTTCGCCGTAAGGCGAAAGCTCGCAAAATATTCAGAGATAACAGGGTGTAGATCATCACCCAAAGGGTGAATGACTGAATCAATGCAATATATTGATTTATTTCGTGTCTTTTGTGTCTTTCGTGGATAAATCACCGTTTTTAGGATAAAAGAAATTCAGTAGCGCCTCTCC
>JANMKH010000102.1:0-2838 GCA_031371965.1 Sulfuriferula sp. | reverse complement strand
GCAAACCACCCGCCTGCTTGCAGCGGGTGAAACCGCCAAAGCCCGGCTCGAACTGCAACGCGCGCGCAGCTACCTGCAACGCGCCGCACAAACAACAGATAGCGTTGCCAAAGCCGATGCCAACCAGCTGCTGCAGGATGCCGACCAGCTTGACGCGCACATCCGAAACAACGATGCCAATCTGGTTAATGATGCGCAAACCTTGTGGTACAGGACAGCCGCACTGGCTGAACGCTCCAAGGCATATCTGGGCAATGAATGGGTCAGCGTAATGCACGACCGGCCGATCAAATCCAGACTCATCGAAGCCCGCCTCGCGTTACGCGATGCGGCCATTGATCAATTTACCGCACACCAGCCAGCAGCCGCCGAGAAAGCGTTGGTGCGCGCGCAAAGCTACCTCGGCCAGGCACTGGAAATCGCGCGTACCGATAACCAGCCACAAATCGAAATAAACGGTGTGCAACAACATGTCGCCCGGCTCGCAACCGAAACTCCGGCACAACGCAACCCGGACCAGTACAGCCAGCTCGCAGGCGAACTGGGTATCCTGATCAGCCAGAGCTGACATGAGATGAGGCTTGCCTACCCAACAGAAACCCGTTTGAATAGCAGCCATGAAGATACTGATTCCTATCCCGTGTCGAGTGCGCTGATCCTGCGCTCATTGCGACTGCCTGCCCTGGTGCTGGGCAGTGTAGTGATTCTGGCACTGGCGTTGATGACGTTGACCGCATGGCGCGCCGAAACCCGCATCGGCACAGTGCAGTTGCACATGCAGAATATTCTCGCACTGCAGGCACTCTCCACGCATATTGAGCACGACTATTTGCGCCTGGTAAATCCGCAGTCACCGCTCCCGGTGAGTGTCCAGAAAGCGCTCGACAAGCAACTGGCCGACATCATCGCTGCCGATCACTCGCGCGTGGCCGACACACCCGCTGTCCTGAACCAGTTACGACAGTTGCTGGCGCGCCGCGATACCAGCCACGATACGCTGCTCTCCACGCTGGCGCAGATTCATGATCGCATCACGCGTGAAACCAACGCCCATGCAGCGCTGGTCAGTGCCGTGGAGCGTACCGCGCGCTTCGAATTCAATCTCGCGCTGACCCTGGTCGTGGTGCTCCCCTTGCTGGCGCTGGCCATCCTCTACCTGCTGCGCCACCGTGTGCAGTTACCGCTGCGCGACCTGAGCTGGCTGATGCAACGCCTGTCGCAACAAGATTACGTCAGCGCTCCCATTGCCCATGCCGATCCGATGATCAAACCGCTGCTGTTGCGTTACAACCATCTGGTAAATCGCCTGGCCGAGCTCGAGGCCGAACACCAGAATCGCGAAACTCTGCTCGAACAACAGGTGCGCGCCGCCAGCACCACTCTGCTCAACCAGCAGCAGCATCTGGCGCAGGCGGAAAAGCTGGCCAGCGTCGGCGAAGTCGCTGCCGGCATTGCGCACGAATTGCGCAACCCGCTGTCTGGTATCCAGATGGCGCTGACCAATCTGCGCCGTGAAACCGAATCGGCCGACCATGCCGAGCGGCTGGACATGGTCCTGGATGAAATCAACCGCATCACGCGCCTGCTCAATAGCCTGCTGGATCAGGCACGGCACCGTCCCGAAACCGCCAGCGATGTAAATCTGGCTGAGCTTTGCAACACTCTGGCCCGCCTGGTCCATTACCTGTTACCGCCCGCCATCACTCTGGTGACTGACGTTCCCATGGATTTGCGCTGCGTGGTCTCGGCTGATGGCCTGCGTCAGGCCTTGCTCAACCTAATTCTCAACGCTCGCAACGCGATCGGCGAGAATACGGGAAATATCCACCTAACCGCGCAGCCCCGTGAAGACGGTATCGAAATCAGCGTCACTGACAGCGGTGGCGGCTTTTCCGATACACTGCTCAGCCACGGCCCGCGCCCGTTTATCAGCGGCCACGAATCCGGTACCGGACTCGGGCTGGCCATCACGCGCAGGTTTATAAATAATCTGGGGGGACGCATTGCCCTGGACAACACGCCTACCGGTGGCGCACGCGTCACCCTCTACCTGCCTTGTGCCGCCGCCCATGCCTGACAGCCTCCTCATCATCGAAGACGAATCCCTGCTCGGCGCTGAACTACAGCGCCATTTCCGTCGTGAAGGCTGGGAGGTCAGCTGGGCGCGCAATATCGCCGAAGCCGAATCCCTGCTGTTCGGCGAAACCCTTACTCCGCTGATCGTGCTCTCCGACATGAACCTGCCGGATGGCAATGGCCTGGACTTGCTCGAATCAGTGCGCCAGAAAAATCTGGGCGGCGAGTGGCTGTTCCTCACCGGCTACGGCACCGTGCCGGATTCAGTGCGCGCGCTGAAACTGGGCGCACTGGATTTCCTGAGCAAACCTTGCGATCTGGCGCGCCTCGACCTGATCATCGCCGCCGCCACGCGTAGCGGCCGTGCCCAGCGGCGCATTGCCGAACACTCCGCGGCGGCGGCACGGCGCTACAGCGTGGACAGCTTCAGCGGCGACAGCAGCGCCTCGAACGCGGCACGCCAGATGCTGACGCGGCTGGCCAGCGTACCCTATTCCGCACTGCTCATCAACGGCGAAACCGGTACCGGCAAAGGTCTGGCAGCGCGCATCCTGCATCACGGCGGGATGCGCGCCAATGCCCCGCTGGTGGAGGTCAATTGCGCCGCGCTGCCGCATGAATTGATCGAATCCGAGCTGTTCGGCCATGAGCCGGGCGCTTTTACCGGCGCCAAAACCCGGCGTCGCGGCCTGTTCGAGCAGGCCGATGGCGGCACCCTGTTTCTGGATGAGGTAGGTGAGCTGGCGCCCGATTTGCAGGCCA
>JANMKH010000275.1:0-2767 GCA_031371965.1 Sulfuriferula sp. | reverse complement strand
GCCTGCTCAGCGTGCGCGGCCCCAATGTAATGCAAGGCTATTACCTGTTCGATAACCCCGGGGTGCTGAAGCCGCCGGCAGACGGCTGGTACAGCACCGGTGATGTAGTGGAGATCGACGCGGACGGCTTCGTGCGCATCCTGGGCCGCGTCAAGCGCTTCGCCAAGATTGCCGGAGAAATGGTGTCGCTGGAAGTGGTGGAGCAGATCGCCAGTCTTGCATCACCGGGCTGTCAACACGCAGCGACCACACAAGCTGATCCGCAGCGCGGCGAAAATATCCTGCTGTTTACCACGGATGCAGTACTTAGCCGCGAAGCTTTGCTCAGCGCCGCGCGACAACTGGGCAGCCCGGAACTGGCCGTAGCCCGCAAGATCATGCAGGTAGCTGGATTGCCGCTGTTAGGTACCGGCAAGATCGATTACGTCACGCTGAAACAGATGGCGGAAGCCGCGTAATGAAGCGCCGTGAATTTATGGGTGCTTTGGGCGCGTTAGGGTTGGGCGCTGCGGGCGTGGGCGGATGGAAATATTGGCCGGAACAGGGCTTCACCAACCCATGTCTCGCTGGCCTGTCGGAAGCTGTCGCGCACCATCCGCTGATGCGCTCGGTATGGGCAGGGCTGGATCCGGCGCAAGTATGGGATAGCCATGTTCACCTGGTAGGTGAAGGAGATGCAGGCAATGGCGCATGGTTCAGCCCGGACATGAACAGCTTGAGGCACCCCTTGCTGCGATTGCAGAAATCGTTTTATATGAACGCGGCCTGCGTCAATGAAGTACCCGGCAAGCTGGATGCAAGCTATGTTGCCAGAATGCTCCAACAGATTGAAAGCATGCCAGCAGGTTTCAAAGCCCTGTTGTTCGCTTTCGATCTGTTTCATGACGAAGCCGGCAAGGCCGACAAGAAACGCTCCATTTTTTACATTTCCAACCACTATGCGGCGCAGGTTGCGCACGCCCATCCTGCGGCTTTCGAGTGGGCGGCATCCATTCATCCATACCGGGCTGACTGTGTAGAGGCACTGCAATCGGCAATGCGTGAAGGTGCGCGCGCCGTCAAATGGCTGCCCTCGGCCATGGGTATCGATCCCCTCTCACCACGCTGCGACCGATTTTATGAAGCACTGGCACTGGCGGATATGCCCATCATCAGCCATGCCGGACGCGAGCTGGCGGTGCAGGGCGGCAATCAGGATTTTGGCAATCCATTACGTCTGCGCCGGGCGATGGATCACGGTGTGCGGGTAGTTGTTGCCCACTGCGCCTCGGATGGCGACGACCAGGATATCGATCAAGGCCCGAATGGTCCACGCGTGCGCAGTTACGAACTGTTTGCCCGCATGATGGACGAGCCGCGCTACGCGGATAAATTGCATGCCGATATTTCTGCGCTGACCCAGCTCAATCGGGCCTGGGCGCTCAAGGCCGTATTGCAGCGCGACGACCGGCATCCGCGCCTGCTGAATGGCTCCGATTATCCCTTGCCCGGCGTCATGCCGTTGTTCTCGGCTACCGACATGGCGAATAGGGGTTTGCTTGATCCTGCCGCAGTGCCGCTGTTGCAGGAAGTCAGGGCGCATAATCCGCTGCTGTTCGATTTTGCGCTGAAACGTTTGCTGCACTCGGGGCAGCATCAATTCCCTGCCAGCGTATTCGAGACACGTCGTTTTTTTGAAAGGAAGTCCGCATGACCATTCCGAACTTCAAGGGTGGTAGCCTGTTTTCGCGCGGCATGATTGCGGTGCTGGCTGCGCAATTTCTTTCCGCGCTGGCGGATAATGCGCTGCTGTTTGCCGCCATCGCGCTGCTTAAATCGCAACAGGCGGCAGCGTGGCAAACCCCTCTGCTGCAGGAAGCCTTCGTGCTTGCCTTCATCCTGCTCGCTCCATTTGTCGGGCCGTTTGCCGATTACATTCCCAAGGGCCGCGCCATGCTGCTGGCCAACGCCATGAAACTGATCGGCGCTGCCATGATGCTGTCCGGCGCACACCCGCTGCTGGCTTATAGCCTGGTCGGAATCGGCGCGGCGGCTTACTCGCCGGCCAAATACGGCATCCTGCGCGACTTGGTCAGCGCCGACAAACTGGTCAAGGCCAACAGCCTGATCGAAGGCTCGACTATCGTCGCCATTCTGCTCGGTGCAGTGCTGGGCGGCATGCTGGCGGACTGGTCGGTGCAGGGCGCGCTGGCCAGCGTGGTCGGCGTCTACCTGTTGGCGGCGCTGTCCAACCTGCTGATTCCGCGCCTTCCGGCAGAGCATCCGCTGACGCAGCTCTCGCCTGTCGTGCTGGTAAAGGATTTCGCCCGTGCATTGCGTACTCTGATACGCAACCGCGACGCACGTTTTTCGCTGCTCGGGACCAGCATATTCTGGGGTGCAGGCAGCACCTTGCGTTTCCTGCTGGTGGCGTGGGTACCGGTCGCCCTGCTCATCACCGACAATACGATGCCCGCCACCCTGAGTGGTGTCGTCGCCATTGGCATCGCCCTCGGTGCTGCTGCCGCAGCGCGCTTCGTCAACCTGAGCAATGTCAACCGCGCGCTGCCCGCCGGTATCGCCATCGGTCTGCTGATCATGGTATTTGCACATGTCACCAGCATGCCAGCCACCGTCTTCATGCTGATCCTGATCGGTGCCTGTGGCGGGTTTTACGTGGTGCCGCTCAATGCGCTGCTGCAGGAGCGCGGCCACGAAACCGTCGGTGCCGGTCACGCCATAGCTGTGCAGAATTTTTTCGAGAACCTGACGATGTTGCTGATGATAG
>JANMKH010000095.1:0-1730 GCA_031371965.1 Sulfuriferula sp. | reverse complement strand
CCTCAAGTCGCTGCCATCGCGCATTGCACTTCTCCTCGATATGCAATTGAAGGAAGTCGAGCGGGTTCTCTATTTCGAGCAGTACATAGTGCTTGAGCCCGGCCTGACGCCTTTCCATAACGCGCCTGCAACAGGGCCGGGTAATTTGCTACCAGGCTGTCGGCCAGGAAAGTGGCCACTTCTTCGTCGATCACCGCGTTGCGCCCTACCGCGTGGCTGGCGGCCAGCATCAGGCCGTCACGTTCGTGTTCAATTTTCGGCCATAGCATGCCGGGGGTGTCTATCAGCGTCATGCTGTCGTTGAGTACCAGCCGCTGCTGGCTTTTGGTCACGGCAGGTTCGTCGCCCACTTTGGCTACACGGCGTTTGAGCAATGCGTTCATCAAGGTGGACTTGCCGACGTTGGGGATGCCCATGATCATCATGCGCAGCGGTTTGATCGGCGTGCCGCGATGCGGTGCCAGGGCCAGGCAAAGAGCGGGGATTTTAGCGACATCGCCGGCTTTTTTGCATGACAGTGCCACCGCCTTGACGCCCTTTTGAGCGTTGTAGAATTTGAGCCAGGCTTGTGTTGCTGCCGGGTCGGCCAAATCGGCCTTGTTGAGGATTTTCAGACATGGGCGTTGACGTGCGAGGCGCAATTCGGCAATCATCGGATTGCTGCTGGCCTCGGGCAAACGAGCGTCGACGACCTCGATCACCATGTCGGTCTGCGCCATGGTTTCGGCGGCTTTTTTGCGCGCCGCGGTCATGTGTCCGGGATACCATTGGATGGCCATGCGTAATTTACAATCTAATCAAAAGCTTATTTTACCCCAGGCGAGGCCTGCGTGCTGTCTGCCGTTGCACGGTAAAATGCTTCATTGGCTCCTGATTGAAGGCAACACATGCTGCGTATCACCGAACTCAAGCTCCCGCTCGACCATCCTGAAGCTGCCCTCAGGGCGGAAATACTGCGCCGCTTGGACATCGCAGACGAAGCGCTGCTGGGCTACACGATATTTCGGCGCGGGCATGATGCGCGCAAGCGCCCGCTGATTACCTTTACCTACACGCTGGATGTCGAGGTCAAAGATGAAGAGGCGGTGCTGCATCGCCTGAAAAATGACCGGCAGGTCGCGCGTGCGCCGGACACCAGCTACCATTTTGTCGCACAGGCTGTGGCGAATCCAACCGAGCGCCCGGTGGTTATCGGCAGCGGGCCGTGCGGCATGTTTGCCGGGCTGATTCTGGCGCAGATGGGGTTCCGCCCCATCATCCTGGAGCGCGGCAAGGCGGTGCGCGAGCGTACCAAAGACACCTGGGGTTTGTGGCGTAATGGGGTGCTGAATCCGGAATCCAATGTGCAGTTCGGCGAAGGTGGCGCGGGCACGTTTTCGGACGGCAAGCTCTACAGCCAGATCAAGGACCCCAAGCATCTGGGGCGCAAGGTCATTGCCGAATTCATCCAGGCCGGTGCGCCGCCGGAGATTGCGTTTGTCAGCAAACCGCACATCGGCACGTTCCGGCTGGTTGGCGTGGTGGAAAAAATTCGCGCCACGATTGAATCTCTGGGGGGCGAAATTCGCTTTCAGAGCCGGGTGGATAATCTGGACATCGAAGACGGCCAGGTGCGCGGCGTGATGCTGGCCAGCGGTGAACATATCGCTGCTCACCATGTGGTGCTGGCGGTAGGGCACAGCGCACGTGATACTTTTGAAATGCTTTACCAATGCGGCGTGCATATCGAG
>JANMKH010000571.1:0-3562 GCA_031371965.1 Sulfuriferula sp. | reverse complement strand
GTTGGTAGTCCGGCCTCTGGTTGGAGAAGGGGTAAAACAGATGGTTGAAGTGAAATTTTGTTTGCTGCACGTGAGGGAGTCCATACAGGCGTTTCACGTAGTACCAGAGGGCGTTGCTGTACAGCACGAAACCGGAGCGCGGCATGATGTCGGCCCAATCGCTGGCCTCGTCTTGCCGCACCAGGAAAATCTGCGGGTGCTCCTGGCATCGTAACCAGACCAGAGCCTTACTGATCTGCTGCGCGAGGATTTTCTCGATTTGTTCGCCGGGCTCGTGCCGGGCATAAAACTTGATCGCAATTAACCACCACAGCGTGGCGTCTATGCAGCCCAGATACCAGAAATCGGCTTGATCGGCATCCGGGTCGACATATTTAGGAATCTGTCCATTTTCGGCCTGATGGCGTGCCAGGGTGATGAGCCCGTTTTTTGCGCCTGCCCGGAGTTCAGGATCGCCTGAAACCAGCATGCCAAGCGCACAAATGGCCGCGTCCCGACCGAACACGCGCGTGTAGCGCCGTTGCTCGGCTTGAGGCGAGCGTGAAGCCGCCAGGATGCCGTGCGGCGTCAGGTTACGCAGCAGCAATTGCCGGGATTCATGGAGACAATCGTGCAATAGAGATGGGGCTAAAGGCATTTAAGTAAGAAAAGAGGCGTCTTCAGTTTTTCGCATTGCCCTTACTCTTCCACATATCATGCATATTTACATCTTTTAAATGCGATCAACGCTAGCTCGGTTCGCTGGGTATACGAGCTTCTGCCATCCTGTTGTGAAACGGTAGCTAAATATGCGAATCGGCTATGCTCAATGTAAAGGAATATGAAGTGCCCTATGTTCTGATCATTCATGAGGTGGAAGATTACCCGGCCTGGAAAAAGATTTTCGACCAGGCGGCAGAAATGCGGAAGCATGCGGGCGAAATAAGCTACCAGCTATTGAAATCCGAGCGCGACGCAAACCATATTGTTCATTTTTCACAATGGTCCTCGCTGGAACGCGCACGGCGTTTTTTCGAGTCTCCTGAGCTGGTGGAAATACGAAAACAGGCGGGCGTAAAAACACCAGATTTTCTGTATCTGCAAGCGCTGGAAAAAGGCGTGTTATAGGCCGGTGCGCAGCTTCGGGTGCGCCGGTCAACCCGGCAGCGACGCCATCAGCCAGGCAGCAATCGCTGCCAGCAGCGTGTCGCTTTCACCGAGTGCAGGCAGGGTGTCAAACCCAACATTTGGATAGCGCGTACGCAGTTCGTCCATCAGGATAGGAAAGTCGTGGCGCAAGTGGCCGCCGGGGCCAAGGAATAATGGTGCCACCGTGACATGACTGGCACCCGCCTCGATTTGCGCGGCAACAGCCTCGGCCAGATTGGGGGTCATCAGTTCCAGATAGGCCAGGCTTACCTGCCAGCACGGGCGCTGGATGGTGACCAGTTCGGCAAGGCGCTGGAATGGCGCCGCCCATTGCGGATCGCGCGCGCCGTGGGCGAACAGCACCAGCCCGTTCATCGTTTTGCCGCGTTCAGCGCATTTCGATACAGGTAATCACGTGCGATGGCAGGAAGAGAACTCATGCAGCGCAGACGGCGGCGATTTGCTTCAAGTCCAGCCACACTACGCCAGCCTCATCCACCTTCACCTGCAAACAAGGCGCATGCCCTTCGTCGGGTGCCTCGGCCGCGCCGCTGTCCAGTCCGATTTTCCAGCCGTGCATCGGGCAGGTCACGGTTTTGCCGGCGACGATTCCTTGTGACAACGGGCCGCCCTTGTGCGGGCAATGATCATGCAGCGCGAATACCTCATCGTTGCCGGTACGAAAGATGGCGATGTCGCCTTGTGCGGATTTCACCACGCGTGCGCCGAGGCTGGGAATTTCGTCCAGCGTGCAGATTTTTTTCCATTCGCTCATGTTGTTCTCTCTGTGGCTAAGGTTTAAACCGTCAGCATCTCGAATTCGTGTTTCAGAACACCTTCTTTGGCGCGTTCCACCCACGGGTCTTTTTCCACCTGCAATGCAAATATCATGCGTGCGTGCAGTTCGCGTCGATTCGCTGCGTCTTCGAGTACACGCTGCTTGATGTAATCCATGCCGACGCGATTGAAGTAATGCACAGTGCGTTCCAGGTAGAAGCCTTCTTCGCGGTACAGCTGGAGAAAAGCGGCGGTATATTCCATCACTTCTTCAGCAGTCTTCACCTTGACGAAGAAATGCGCGACTTCGGTTTTGATGCCGCCGTTGCCGGCGATGTAGATTTCCCAGCCGGAATCCACGCCGATGATGCCGACGTCCTTGATTGCCACTTCGGCACAGTTGCGCGGGCAGCCGGACACCGCCAGCTTGACCTTGTGCGGCGCCCACATTTTCCACAGCGCTTTTTCCAGATCCACGCCAAGCTGGGTGGAATCCTGCGTGCCGAAACGGCACCATTCGCTGCCCACGCAGGTCTTCACGGTGCGTAGCGCCTTGCCGTAGGCATGGCCGGACGGCATGTCCAGGTCGGCCCACACGCCGGGCAGATCCTCCTTTTTCACCCCGAGCAGGTCAATGCGCTGGCCGCCGGTGACCTTCATCGTGGGGATGGCGTATTTGTCCGCAACGTCAGCAATGCGGCGCAGTTCGCTGGAATTGGTCTGCCCGCCCCACATGCGCGGAATCACCGAGTAAGTGCCGTCCTTCTGGATGTTGGCGTGGGCGCGTTCGTTGATGAAGCGCGATTGCGGGTCGTCCGCCGCCTCGCCCGGCCAGGTAGAGATCAGGTAGTAGTTCAATGCCGGACGGCAGGTGGAGCAGCCGTTGGGCGTGCGCCATTCCATAAAATCCATGACTTCCGGAATGGACAGCAATTTGTTGTCGCGGATGACCGCGCGCGCCTCGGCATGGGTATGCTCGGTGCAGCCGCAGATGGACTTGGTTTTGGGCGCTTCGGAATAGTCGCCGCCCAGCACCGAGGCGAGCAATTGTTCCACCAGCCCGGTGCAGGACCCGCACGAAGAGGAGGCCTTGGTGTGCTTGCGTACGTCCTCCAGCGTGAACAGGCCTTTTTCCTTGATCGCCTTGACGATACTGCCCTTGCACACGCCGTTGCAACCGCAGATTTCCATTTCGTCGGTCATTGCCGCGGCACGGTTGTGACCGGTATGGCCGAGGTCACCGACGTGGCTCTGGCCGAACATCAGATGGTCGCGGATGTCGGAAATGTTGCGGCCTTCGCGCAGCAACTGGAAGTACCAGGCGCCGTCCACGGTGTCGCCATACATCACCGCACCGGCGAGCTTGTTGTCTTGGATCACCAGCTTTTTGTAGACGCCGCCCACCGGGTCGGACATCAGAATTTCTTCATAGCCTTCGCCACCGGTGAAGTTGCCAGCCGAAAACAGATCAATGCCGGTGACCTTGAGTTTGGTCGAAGTGACCGACCCGGTGTAGCGTCCGATGCCGAACTCGGCCAGATGGTTGGCGGCGACCTTGGCCATCTCGAACAGCGGCGCCACAAGCCCGTAAGCGGTGCCGCGGTGGTTGACGCATTCGCCGACGGCATAGATGCGCGGATCGTAGGTTTGCATGGTG
>JANMKH010000265.1:0-6376 GCA_031371965.1 Sulfuriferula sp. | reverse complement strand
GTGGGGCCTGCGCCCACAACCAAAACAGTATCAGACATTTAACTCGCTCCTAGTGCCAATTCGGGGTTGTACAAGTATTCAATATTTCCGGCCTCGACTTCTTTGAGGTATGCCTCGAATGTCTTTTTGGCTTCGGTCCAGGACATGCCCATTTTCTCCACCAACTCTTCGCAGGGAGAAGCGTGCCATTGCAGTTGCACAATCTTGAACGGATCTGCACCACACGCCAGCGCAGCAAATTGCACATCAGCCATGATAGGCACGGCAAAATCATTGTCGTGCGCTTTACCAATCCACTGGTTCTTGTCCATGGTAGTAATGCAGCCGGTGTCGATACCCAGCATCACATCCGCATTGGCTTCTTCACGCGCCACACGAATCTTCCGGTCCATGGTGAAAGAACGGGTGAACTCGCGTTCGGAAATGATGTGCCGGAAGCCGAAGCCGCAGCAGTCGTACCAGGTGGAGTAGTCAATCAGCTGGGCACCGAGAGCCAACGCCACGGAGCTGCCGACAGCGGTGCGGTTGCCACCCAGCACGCTGGGGTCGTAAATCGCATCCTCGTGCACCATCTTGTAGTAGTGGCAGGCTGCGTGCATGGTCACACGAATGTTGGACACATCGATGGTCTGTAGTTCGGAAGCGATACGGTTGCGCATCACGTGCACCCACTCAGAGTAGTGAATGATCTCTTCCGGTATGACCAGTTTGCCATCAACTAGACGTCCCAGCTTGCCCAGAATCTTCGTAACACGCTCGCGTAGTTCAGCGGATTCAACCAAGTACTTGCGGATTTCTTTGTAGTTACCAAAAGAGGTTCCGCAATGCACTAATGGGAAGAAATGACCTGCTTCGAAGCCATGCTGTTTGCCGGAAATATAAGCCTGGTGGAAATTACGCATGAACACGGCAGCCAGAGACTCAACGTTGCCGATACCAGAACCGTGATAGTTCCAGGCGGTACAGGAAGTCTGGTCGGTTTCGTCGAGGTAGTCCTTGCCCGGCACAAAGTCGAACTTGTTCATGAACCACAGCAAGGAGGTTGGGTAACCAGGGATATTCCCACACTGCCCGCAGGACTTATGGTGCCATAACTGCATGGTTGGTACTTTTTTGGTCCAACCGAACAGGGTTTGCACTTCAATTGGTTTATGCGCATCAGTAATGCGATGGACGATAATCTGACCATCCTTCTCCAGTTCCCACATGTGATCACGAATGTCATCCATGCGCTCACCGAGATCTACGGTACGCTTGTCTACGTGCTTACGCACCCACTCGGTGGCTTTCGCGGCTTCAGCGCCAGAGAGGTTGGTTTGCTGGAAGAAAGAACCGTGTCCAGCTATTCCTTCGGTTTCGTTGCTATCCACAATATTGTTCATGGTCAAGCTCCTGAATTAAATGTGCTTAGTCTAAGGTTGAGACGAACGACTATTTGTCTTCCTGCTCTTCCAACCACTCTTCGTACTCTTCACGCTTCTCGTCGATGAAATCTTCGATCACGTCAAACAGATTCTCGTCCATCGCCTCAAGCGAAGACAATACGCCGGTCATTTCCCAAATGGTATACATCTCAACCGAGGTTTTCAGCGAGACTTCCCATGCAGTATCGGTGGTCTGCAATGTGCGCACCGGAATCGCCTTGCGCAGCGTCTTGAGATCGCCTTCAACTTTCTGGATATTTGGGCCCCAGTCCGGAAAGTGATCCGGTTGAATCATGTCTGGCGAAAGCTGATTACCAGTAGTGATAAGCTTCAGCATTACACGACCAAATGGGCGTAGCACATCTTTGGCAGACTGCATTCCATGCTTGATGGATACTTCACGCATGATCATTACCAGACCGCCGGGGGAATTCTTGAATGGGCAGCGCGCGGCGCACGTCATGCACTGGGCACACGCCCATATTTTTTCCTGCATCGCGTCATAAATCTGCTCAACGTTTTCGGTCCAGAGCAGTTGAACAATCTCGCGCGGGCTGTAATCATAAAACTGAGCGGACGGACACGTAGCGGTGCAAATCCCGCAATTCAGGCAGCCGTTCAACTCATGATCGTAGCGGAAGTCGCTACGAATATCGTCATAAATTTCGCGCATTTCAGCGTAAGTTGCCATATGCACCCCTTCGATTAACCATGCCAAATAGTTGACAAAACTAGTAAGGTATTACCATACACCAAGTATGTAAAATTTCAAGCCTGATCTCATCAAACCAGATCACTGACCGTGTAAAACTTCTGACAGAGGGTACGCACTAGCGTTCCGTTGAACTGACAGCCTGGCATGGTCAACCAAACCGTTGTGGTGAATAACCGGAGATTGTGTCTCCGGTTTTAGCTACCTGTCATAGCGCAAATTTCCTGCGCGATAACTTTATATTATTAAATATACAAACAAATATCCGATTCACCAGCAAACTCAAAAAACGTCGCGGCGCCACCGTATTCCAAACCGTCAATGAAGTCGCTGTGTTCAAAACCGAACAACTCGACGGTCATTTGGCAAGCAATAAACTTAACATCGGCTTCCTGGCACATTTCGCGCAAGTCAGGGATAGTCGCCACACCATTATTTTTAATGGTTTGCTTCATCAAACTGGTTGCCACTGACTCATACCCAGGCACCAACGACTGGACTGCGTTAGGGATATTCCAATTTAGGCCACGGAACCACTTGGGTCCGAAAGGCATCTTCATCGGCATACCCGGGTTACCCAATGGGCTTACCTTGAGCACAGACAGGTCTTTACGAAGAAGCTGCAAACCATAGAACGTAAAGAAGATCTGAGTTTCGTAATCCAGCGCCGCTGCGGTAGACGCCAAAATAAACGGTGGATAAGCCCAGTCCAAAGTGCCCTTGGTTGCGATGATCGCAAGTTTCTTCTGATCCATGTCTGCCTCCTAAGTGTTTAAAGTTGAGACTTTGCGCTCACGCTTGAACGCCTTACCACCCAACCCACAATTATATTTATTGTATAAGTACTTTAATTATTTCTTTTTCATGAAGAAAGTGTACTCGCCACCCGCTTCAGCAGACGATAACAGTTCGTTGCCGGTCTGTTTTGAAAACGCCTGAAAATCCTTAATAGCACCCGGGTCGGTTGCTACAATTTTCAAAACCTGGCCGCTCGGCATGTCAGTCAACGATTTTTTGCAGCGCAGGATAGGCAACGGGCAGTTAAGGCCACGCGCGTCGAGTTCTTTATCAAAATTCATCTTCAAATCTCCTTAAGCGTCTAAAAAATGGAAAGCGGTGCAACATAAACCAAGCAGGTGATAATTGCAACTATCTGCACACCCCTACCCAACTAGAACCTTTATACCATAGCTGCCAGCGGTTTTCCGGAACGGATCCAGCTCATAATTCCTCCTTGCAAATTATATACATTCCCGAAACCTTTGGCCGCCAAAAACGCGCAGGCCTGTGCAGAACGACCACCAGATTGGCAATAAAACACCACCGGCTTGTCCTGCGGGATATCCTGCGCCTTGATTGGCAACAAATGCAGAGGAAGGTGCATGGCGTTGTCAATCATACCGCGTGACACTTCGGCGTCCGTGCGTACATCAATCAATACGTAGGCACCCGAGGTTTTCAACGTTTCCAGACCTGCCGCATCCACTTCTTTGAAGCCGTACATATTCGCCTGCTCCGCTGCAACAATTTAAAGAATGCTAATATAGCAAAATACTACTGTTCTGCAAATACTCTGTTAAAGTTTTGTTTCAGCAATGTTGGGCGCCATGATACAGATTGATAACGTGTCGCGCCTCGGCAAAAAACAACCAGCGCTCAGCCACCATCCCCAGCAATGCCGTTAAGACAGCGGCATAAATCGCGATGGCGGCACTACCGCCCACTGTCAAAATCAAGGCAGGGATAACAAAACCAGCTAAAAAAACGCATGTTTTCAGCGTCAAAGAAAATTTTCGAGCAACCTGAAAACCAAATTCCTGGGTAAGGAAAGTACCATGCGTGTGCCCTGTATCCAGCAACCTCACCGTACCGCGCGTAAAACCAGTAGCTGTTTTAATGGTAGAACCTGTTCCCGGGCTGGCAATCCAGAAATAATAGATAGCTTTAAGTGAGGCAGCCACTACCAACAGAGCCAGCACTAACGTCACATAGCCAGTCAGTGCCACTTGGCCATTCCTTGCTACGGCCAGCAAGAGCAACGCGCCACTGAAATGCCCTAGCGCCAGATAATTGGCAGGCACCAGCGGAGAATTCCATTGGCGGATGGTTTTCAAGCAACCGTAAATCATGCCTGTACTGAACAGGGTGATCCATGCCAATAAAGTTGCGAGAGCGCCAGCCGTCAGGCGCAATACTTCCAACTCGGGCAGTACCAACCAAGTCAGCCCCAGGTAAATGATCGCGAACGGGTAGAACGCCATCGCGAACACCCCTTCGCGGGACAACCAGGAGGTTCGAAAACGACTGAAAGCGCGCCAGGCATTTTTAGGGTTGGCAAGGTGGAACATGGACGAAGTCAGGCCCGCTGCCACCAAGACTAATGCCAGGATACCGGCCACCAGTTTTTGCTCGACAGGCAATCCGCCATCCAAGCCAAACAGATCCATCAGATACAGCAAAGCAAACAAACCAAAGCCAGCGCCGGAGCTGACCGTGAAAAAAATGACAGAAAATGCGGGATGCATTCGGAATTCCCTTATGACGAGTACGCGAAAATTAACGCTTTACAATACGGTTGGCGATGCCTTTGATCTTATCCTTAAAACCGGGCTTGCCCAGGTTTTCGGTCGGAATCGGCTTGGCTTTACGTACCGGCAAATAATGATTAGTTGGGTTATAGCCCAACTCAGGCATCAATTGATAACCACCACGCTCACGCACCACGCTACTGACTGCTGAACCCGGATCATCCAGATCGCCAAACATGCGCGCATGTGCCGGACAGGTGAGCACACAGGCGGGCTGGCGCTCTTCTATCGGGATTTTCAGATCATAGATACGATCCACACACAGGGTACATTTTTTCATGGTTCCGGATTCACGATCCAGCTCACGCGCACCGTAAGGACAGGCCCACGAGCAATAATTGCAGCCCATACACTTGTTTTGATCCACCAGTACGATGCCATCTTCGGCGCGCTTGTAAGAGGCTCCAGTAGGGCACACGGTGACGCAATCTGCGTCTTCACAATGCATGCATGACATCGGGAAATTGATGGTTTTGTTGTTGGGATACTCACCCACCTCATAGCTGCGAATCCGATTAAACCAGACCCCTGAAGGCTCTGCACCATAGGGTTGGTAGTCAGTCAGAGGCGCCGTGGTGCCGGAAGCGTTCCATTCCTTACAGGCGATGGCGCAAGCATGGCAGCCCACGCATACGTCGAGATCGATAACAAGTCCAAGTCTCATATTGATACTTTCAAATTAATCAAGCCAGGCGGCAATGCCACCCGGGAATCAGGGTTCGGCTAATGATTGTTATTTGCTGGGCTTGTCGTCGCTACGGGTACTATAGCGCAACGTATCCGGACGCTTGCCATCGTCCCACGGCAAAGGTTTGAGCGCCGGGAATTCCGGCCAGCTACCTTCTTCTCCGGGGGCGGCTTTGGAGATTTTGACGCGCAGATCGAACCAAGCCGCCTGCCCGGTGACCGGATCGGAGTTGGTAATGCGGCGCTCACCTTGTTTGGCCGGCAACAACTCTGAAATCAGGTGGTTAAGCAAAAATCCTTTAGTGGCTTCCGAAGCATTCGGCTTCAGACCCCATGCACCGCCCTGCTTGCCGATGGCGTTCCAGGTCCAGACAGTGTTTTCCTGGGTACCTTCCATGGTACGCATCTGGCAGCGAATCTTGCCGTTGTGCGACTCGACCCAGATCCAGTCATCGTCCTGCAAACCCATACGTGCAGCCTGACCACGATTCATGTACATGTAATTCTGCGCCAGAATCTGGCGCAGCCACACGTTCTGCGAATCCCAGGAATGGTACATCAGCATGGGACGCTGGGTGAGGGCGAAGAACGGGTATTCATTCTCGTCCACGCGCGCCTGTTCAAGCGGCTTGTACCACAGCGGCAGCGGGTCAAAATACTTGGCCAGACGCTCGCGGTCAGTCTGGTTGTTAGGCTGCGGGCCATCGTACAAGCCCTGTCCCGCCAAACGGAATTTTTGCAGCGGCTCGGAGTAAACCTGCATGATGATGGGCTCGGACTTGCCAATAAAGCCCACCTCCGCTGCGACATCCAGATATTCTTTATTGGCGAAGCGGTTGTATTTCTGGCTGTCCGGCCAGTGGTGGGCGAAGAACGACTCGTTCTCGATGTATTTTTCCCACTGCTTCGGATTCGGCTCGCCCTTAAGCGATTTTTCGCCATTCTTGCCACGCCAGCCGGCGAGG
>JANMKH010000263.1:0-5621 GCA_031371965.1 Sulfuriferula sp. | reverse complement strand
TCACCAATTCCGAAGGCGCCAGCGTGAATACCCAGGAATCGCTGTTTGTGTACGGCAACAGCCTGGGCTTTCTGGCAGGCTACCCGACTTCGCGCCACGCCATCAGCTGCGCGGTGATAGCTGAATCGGCGGCGGGGATGCAGCGCGATTACTGGTATACCACTGCGCGCAATGCCGCGGATATGGATCCCGGCACCATGGTGGGCCGCCGCGCCGGCGAACGCACCGTGCGTCGTCTGGATGCGCGCCAGGTCAAAACCGCCCAGGTGCCGGTTCTGTTTGAAGCCCCCGTGGCCGCGGGGCTGATCGGACATTTTGTTTCCGCTGCCAGCGGCGGCAGTCTGTACCGCAAGTCGTCGTTTCTGCTCGACAGCCTGGGCAAACAGATATTTTCTCCGATCGTGCAGATTGCCGAGCGCCCGCATATCTCCAAAGGGCTGGCCAGCAGCCCATTTGACAATGAGGGTGTAGCCACACAGGATCGCGATCTGGTCAAGGATGGCGTGCTGGGCGGCTATTTCCTCAGCAGTTACAGCGCACGCAAACTCGGGATGCAGTCCACCGGCAATGCCGGCGGCAACCATAACCTGATCCTGTCCAGTACCGGCGAAGACTTTGCCGCGCTGCTCAAGAAAATGGATAGCGGCCTGCTGGTCACCGAACTGCTTGGTCATGGCATCAATACCGTCACCGGCGACTACTCGCGCGGCGCGGCCGGATTCTGGGTGGAAAACGGGGTGATTCAGTACCCGGTGGAAGAAATCACCATTGCCGGCAATCTCAAAGACATGTTCATGCAGATCATCGCCATTGGCACCGATGTCGAAGCGCGCGGCTCCAAGCAGACCGGCTCGATCCTGATAGAGCGCATGACCGTGGCCGGGGAATAATTTTTGGGGAAGCAGCTGCCCACAGAGCGAGCGTTAGCCTGGCTATGCCTGTTGTGGGTGCTGTTGCTCGCCGGCTGTGGTGTCACACAGCCAGCGTTGCCGCATCTGGGGCCGGACGATGTGGTGCTGGCGTTTGGCGACAGCCTGACTTACGGCACCGGTGTCGATGCAGCGCAAAGCTACCCGGCACAGCTCGGCCAGCTCATCGGACGCAAGGTGGTGGCGGCTGGAGTGCCGGGCGAAGTCACGGCGCAAGGCGTGACGCGCCTGCCGGGCGTGCTGGATACTGTACAACCTAAATTGCTGCTGTTATGCCTGGGCGGTAATGATTTGTTGCACAAGCTGGATGCAGTGACTATCGCGGCCAATCTGCGCACCATGGTGTACGAGGCGCATCAACGCGGTATCGCCGTGGTATTGATCGGTGTGCCGGAGCCCAAGTTGTTTGGCGGCGTGCCAAAGTATTATGCGGATATCGCTGCGAAGGCAGACATCCCCTACGAGGGCAAGGTGCTGAAAACCGTATTATTCGACAATGCTAAAAAATCCGATCCGATCCACCCCAACGCTGCAGGCTACCGCATGATTGCCGATGCGCTGGCCAAATTGCTGCACCAAACCGGGGCGGTTTAATAAGAATTCAGAGGGGCAACATGAAAGCATTGCTGGCTCTGGCGCGCGCGATTGATGCATTGAACGAACGCATCGGGCACGCGCTGCGCTGGCTGGTGTTGTTGGCCACATTGATCTCCGCAGCCAATGCGCTGGTGCGCTATGGTCTGGGCGAAAGCTCCAATGCCTGGCTGGAAATCCAGTGGTATTTGTTTGGCGCAATCTTCCTGCTGGGTGCCGGTTATACCCTGAAGCACAACGCTCATGTCCGCATCGACCTGATCTATGGGCGATTGTCTGAACGCGGCCGGGCGCTGGTTGATCTGTTGGGCGGCCTGTTGTTCCTGCTGCCGTTTACGCTACTGATGATCTGGTACGCCTGGCCGATGTTCATGGCGTCCTGGCAGGGCAATGAAATGTCGCCCGATGCCGGGGGGCTGTTGCGCTGGCCGGTGAAGCTGCTGATCCCGGTTGGTTTCGGCCTGCTGGCGCTGCAGGGCGTGGCGGAAATCATCAAGCGCATCGCGGTGCTGATGGGGGTGCTGACGCTGGATCAGGAAGCGCCGCTGGAGCAGGTGTGATGAGCATGGAGCTCATGGCGCCGCTGATGTTTGCCGGCTTGGTGATCTTCCTGTTGCTGGGTTATCCGGTGGCGTTTTCACTTGCCGCGAACGGCCTGCTGTTTGCGCTGGTGGGGATCCATTACGGCTTTTTCGATATTTCTCTGATGCAGGCGTTGCCCGAGCGCGTGCTGGGTATCATCGCCAATCAGACACTACTGGCGATCCCGTTTTTCACCTTCATGGGGCTGGTGCTGGAACGTAGCGGCATGGCCGAAGATCTGCTGGAAACCGTTGGGCAGCTATTTGGAAATCTGCGCGGCGGCCTGGCCTATGCGGTGATTCTTGTCGGCGCTTTGCTGGGTGCGACGACTGGCGTGGTGGCGGCTTCGGTCATCGCGATGGGGCTGATCTCACTGCCCATCATGATGCGCTATGGCTATGACCATAGGTTGGCCGCCGGAGTGATTGCCGCATCCGGTACGCTGGCGCAGATCATCCCGCCGAGTCTGGTACTGATCGTGCTGGCCGACCAATTGGGCATATCGGTGGGCGATCTGTACAAGGGCGCGCTGGTACCCAGCCTGGTGCTGACTGGCTTGTATATAGCCTTTGTGCTGCTCATCACCCTGGTCAAACCCGCTGCTGCACCGGCGTTGCCGCCCAGTGCGCGTACCTTGCATGGCCGTGCTTTACTGAGCCGTGTAGGGGTGTCATTGCTGCCACCGCTATTGCTCATATTTCTGGTGCTCGGTACTATTTTTCTGGGCTGGGCTACGCCTACCGAAGGTGGAGCCATGGGAGCCAGCGGCGCGCTGGCGCTAGCTCTGGTCAAGCGCCGTCTCAGCCTTGACCTGCTAAAACAGGCTATGGATTCCACCACCCGACTGACCAGTTTCGTGGTGTTCATCCTGGTCGGCTCCACCGTATTCAGCCTGGTGTTCCGCGGCGTGGACGGCGATCTGTGGGTGGAACATCTGCTCACTGCACTGCCCGGCGGCGCGTTGGGTTTTTTGATCGTGGTCAACCTGCTGATATTCGTGCTGGCGTTCTTCCTCGACTTTTTTGAGATCGCCTTCATCATCATCCCGTTGCTGGCGCCGGTCGCGCACAAGCTGGGAATTGATCTGGTATGGTTCGGCGTGCTGATTGGGATTAACATGCAAACCTCGTTCATGCATCCGCCGTTTGGTTTTGCGCTGTTTTATCTGCGCAGCGTTGCCCCCAAATCGATTCGTACCAGCGCCATTTATCGGGGGGCGATCCCATTTGTGATGATCCAGTTGCTGATGGTGGGACTGCTCATTGCCTTCCCCGGTCTGACTGGCGTCAAGCACAATGCCGTTGCCCCCGGCGTGATCGATGTGCCGCTGGAGCAAGATGGCTACGGTGATTATTTCCTGCCACGTGAATGGCGTTGAATCAGTCCGGAACTACAGCCGTCATGAGGAAAACAGGGCATCATGAATTTTTGATTTCTTGTTTTAGTCATACTCGCGTAGCGAATTAAACTGCGTTTTAGATCGTTAATGGAAACCATTATGCAAACTGAAAGTTTCATCCCCGGTAAAGACGCTTCACTGGAATCCTCTATCCAGTCCATGCAGGCCAAACTGGAGGCGTTGGGCTTTCATATCGAGGAGCGCTCCTGGCTCAATCCCATCGCCAACGTCTGGTCGGTGCATATCCGCGACCGCGATTGCACTATCCTGTTTACCAATGGCAAGGGCGCATCGCAAAAAGCCGCGCTGGCGAGTGCGCTGGGTGAATATTTCGAACGTCTCGGCTGCCATTATTTCTGGACCCATTACTACCTCGGCGCAACGATAGCCGAGCGCGAGTATGTGCATTATCCGCAGGAAAAATGGTTTCCAATAAGCGAGGATGAGCACTGGCCGGAGGGTTTGCTGGATGCCGAATTGCAGGCGTTCTATAACCCTGATGAAACAGTGAAAGCGCATGCGCTGGTGGAACACAATTCCGGCAATGTCGCGCGCGGCATTTGCGCGTTGCCCTATCAGCGTCAACGCGATGGCGCCACATTGTGGTTCCCGGTCAATATCATCGGCAACCTGTATGTCAGCAATGGCATGTCGGCGGGTAATTCACCCGCTGAGGCCCGTGTACAGGCGTTGTCTGAAATCTTCGAGCGCCACGTCAAGTTCCGCATTATTGCCGAAGGTCTGTGTCTGCCCGATGTACCGGAAGCCGTCATTGCACGTTATCCAAAAATCGAGGCCGGTATCCGCGACCTGCGCGCCGCTGGGTTCGGTATCGTGGTCAAAGACGCCTCGCTGGGTGGCAAATACCCGGTGATGAACGTCACGTTGCTCAACCCGCGCGACCAGGGCTGCTTCGCCAGTTTCGGTGCGCACCCGCGCTTTGAAATCGCCCTGGAACGCGCGCTTACCGAGCTGTTGCAAGGCCGCGCGCTGGATGCGCTGGGCGACTTTCCCGAGCCGAGTTTCGACCTGGAAGAAATCGCCGATCCGCAAAACCTGGAAATTCACTTCGTCGATTCCAGCGGCATCATCAGCTGGGAATTTCTGCGCGCCACGCCCGATTATGAATTTTCGGACTGGAATTTTAGCGGCACCACCGAGCAGGAATATGCCTGGCTGTGCGAATGCATTCACGCGGAAGAGCGCGACATTTACATCGCGGATTTCCCTGATTTGGGTGTGTATGCGTGCCGCATCATCGTCCCCGGCATGTCCGAAATCTATCCCACCGACGACCTGGAATGGGACAACAATAGCGTCGGCAATCAGTTGCGCCACGCCATCCTGCATCTGGCGCAACTGGATGACGAGGAATGCAGCGAACTGCTGGACCAGCTCGACGAACTCGCCCTCGACGACCAGCGTCCCGTTGCTGCGCTGATCGGCCTCGTTGCTGATGCCGGTACGCTATGGAAAGACTTGCGCGTGGGTGAGCTGAAAACACTGTTGGCACTTGCCATTGGCGACAACGAAGCGATCCGCGCAGGCTGCCACTGGGTGCGTCACTTCGAGCAGCTCGATCCCGCTCGACGCCATGTCTATCGCTGCATCGAAGTCCTGCTATTGATGGAAGACGCCGAACACTACAGCGACAGCCTGCAAACGCTTTACGGTGTGGATACTCTGCAGCAAGCCCGAGCCATGTTGCGTGGTGAACAGCGCTTTTTTGGTCTGCAAGCGCCCGGCATGGAATTGTCAGGGTGCGATATGCATCAGCGGCTGCTGGCCGCGTACGGCAAGTTGAATCGGGCTTGGTTCAATCCAGGATAATCAGGCTGCGGGCATGGTTCCGGGAGAGTCGTTGCAAATGTTTTATGGATGTGGCTTATCCGACGGAGCCGAAGAAGCCTGTGACCCATACACTGGGCCGATTTGGTCCAGCTGGTAACCCGCAGGATAACTGGGGTGCGTCATCTGCGTGCGCAGACGCGGCTGGCGCCGCGCCGGCATGAAACGCAACGCAAGCGCGCGC
This sequence comes from Sulfuriferula sp., assembly GCA_031371965.1. Lineage (GTDB taxonomy): Bacteria > Pseudomonadota > Gammaproteobacteria > Burkholderiales > Sulfuriferulaceae > Sulfuriferula. The sequence continues at coordinate 85 of JANMKH010000263.1, read as the reverse complement.
AGCTTGAGCGCACCTACAACAGTCGCACGCAGCCCAGGAATCGGTTTCGGAAAACCGAATTCGTGGCGCACCGGCTCATCCAGCA
>JANMKH010000554.1:0-4647 GCA_031371965.1 Sulfuriferula sp. | reverse complement strand
CCTCAATGGTTTGGAAGCGCTGGAAGTAGTCGCCAACGACAAAGTAACTTCGAACAACTTTGGTTTATTCAAGGATGCGGTAACGGTTTCTTTGGAAGATGCGGCTGCTTTTACCCTCAAATTCCGCGCTGTCAAAGCAGGTAAACTGAGTGAAATATTGGCTCGGTATAATCAGAAACAGCGCAAGTTACTGCACGCTACGATGGGGTAATTGTTTTCTGCGCGTACAGCTACACCCGCTTTATCCTGGGTTATCCGACAAATTTCAATTGGCATGTTTGAAAAATTCGGTATTCCAGTCTGGCCGTTGTTTAGGGATTGGCTTGAATTCAAGCCAATCAAAACTTTGATGATGAATTTTTAGGAGTATTGATCATGTTCGCAGCTAAAAAACTTTTGCTTGCTCTTGCCTTGACGAGTGCGGCGGGATATGTCCAGGCGGCCCCGGTAACGCTCGATGGAGCGTCATTTTCCGTTACTTATGACGATGCGCTGGTTGGGTTGTTTGGCACGCCGACCCTGTCCGGCAATACGTTATTTTTCACTCCAACCAGCTTCAAGGCCATTTCCACCAATGGTGCTGGCGTCAGTCTAGCCAGCCAGACCAGCAACTTTGATATTTTGCTCAAGCCGTCCGCGAATTTGCGTTTAACTTCGGTTAATTTGAACGAGGGCGGTGATTATTTGATGATGGGGCAAAACAGCTTCGTGAATGCGCTGGGTCAAATGCGGGTGCGCAACAATGCAAATCCGTCGATGGAAATTGTCGGTTCAATTGCGCCGGCCGCTCCGCTTGCCATCAAAGATGGTATTAACCACAACTGGGCTGCTGGCGCGAATGCCGATCTGAATAGCGCCGCCTGGAATAACGTCGGAAGTGCCCGCGTCACGCTGGAGAATATTCTGCTAGCTTATACCCAGGCCGATACTGGCCCACAACTGGCTTTCGCAGAAAAGAAATATGCTGGAATTACATTTAATACATTTAATGTGAGTCCAGTTCCCGAGGCCTCTACCTGGAGCATGATGTTGCTGGGGGTGGGTTTGCTGGGATACCTCAGCTTGCGTCGCCGTAATCAGCAATAATCAACGTGGCCATAGCAAGATCAAAGAGCATGGGTTGACTGTGCTCTTTGTTTTCAAGAGGGCTTTTCCGAGCAGGATTTGAATAAGATTTGAATGGCGTTTTCATACAGGCAGTTGTGCCATCTGAATCGAGGTCCTTAAAAAATGAATAAGAAAACATTGCAACTATTGGGATTAATTTTTTTGGGATTGGCGCTGATAGAACCGGCACACGCAATTATTGGTGGTATAGCCCCCGATTCTCCTGCTGCCCGTGTGGATGTGAACAGTAAAGACTCCCCCTTTGCTGGTGTGGGTTCGATTTCGATCAACGGCGGTACTTATTCTGGAGTGCTGATCGGCGACCAATATGTGTTGACTGCCGCACACGTAGTCAATGGCGTTAATCCCACGAAAATCCAGTTTAATTTGAACTATGGCGGTGCCTTGACAGAGACATTTGGCACTGCAGAGGTGCATGTTAATCCCCACTATTCGGGATCGCTCGCGTCCCCTGGTGGGATCGCTCATGACGATTTGGCCATTATCAAACTAAGTGGACATGTGCCGGGTGGTGTGCCGGTGTATCCGATTTCCTGGGCTCCGCTTGCGCGCGGAGATGTGATTACTTTCGTAGGCTATGGTGGCGGCGGCTCAGGTGACGTGGGCGTCACTGTTGGTGCCAATCCAGCAGTCAAGCGTGTGGCTGAAAACCGGGTGGATATGCTGTATGGTGATGTCGATGGCGGAACCATGCAGGAAGCCTATGAATTCGATTTCGACGGTACCCATGCATCAAGCAATGTTTTTGGTCCGAATATTCCGCGCAATTACACTTTGGGCAACACGATAGAAGGCACGCTGGCGGGTGGCGATTCCGGAAGTCCCAGCTTTGTTCAGGACAGCCAGGGTAAGTGGACATTGGTTGGCATCAATACTTTTATTCGTACCGTAGGAGGTGGCAAGCCGGTTTTTGGTTCTACAGGCGGCGGCATGCTGTTGTCAGCCTATTCCCCCTGGGTAAAATCGATTGTGACACCCATACCCGAGCCTAAAACCGGCTTTCTTTGGCTTTCCGGTCTGGGTGTTATGGCTTTTGCGGTAGCGCGTCGCGCAGACTGAATTTTGTGGTTGTCGGACATTTTCTGCAGGAGCGCCGGGAAATGGGTACGACTTATCGAGTCCCGGTTTGGTTCTACCGTTGCCGTAGTCCGAATAGCTCATAGCCAGAGCCAGCATAAGAAATATTTCTACAATAAAAACTTTGTAGAGTGGAAACTCAAGTGCAACCATTTCTTCTAGGAGTTTTCATGATGCGTAATATGCTTAAGCTGGCCGTGGTAGCGGCCTTGAGCCTGGGTGCTACAGTCGCTCAGGCTGCAATCTACAACGCAGGCACTCTGACTTCAGTGCCATATAACAATACGTCCATCGTGGCCCCTGGCAGCTTTCAGGATACTTACAATATGACTGTGGGCAGCACTCCTTCCGTAGCGGCGGCTGCCGTTCAACTGGTGCTGAATCTTGGTAGCCTGAGCCTGTATAACATTCAGGGCCTTAGCGCCAGTCTGTTTGATTCCAGCAATAACTTTATTACAGGCGCAACGCAGGCTGTCGGTAGCTATGATCCCGTCTCCTTTAGCGCAATGCTTGGCTCCGGCAACTATCACGTGAATATCGCAGGTAACGCTATTGGCAGTTCTGGAGGGATCTACACTTTCGCCGTCGCCGCTGTGCCTGAACCAGAAACCTATGCCTTGATGCTGGCTGGTCTGGGTTTGGTAATCTTGGTCGCACGCGGCCGCCGAAAAATCATTTAATTCATGCGCGTCTCGATCAACTGGCGATCCTCGTGGGCAAAGTGTAATACAGCTTACCCTCGTTTTTAGAATACCAAGGTCATTATGCTGCGAGCTTTTGCTGGGTAAGCAAGTCGGTGCAGTATTTGGCCGGACTGACTACTTCAGTGCAGAGTGACAGTGTTTCCGGTTATAAATTCCTCGATGTAATCGAAGGTGTCCTGAGGGACAGTTCTCGCATCGCGATATTGAGCGTGATGCATGTGCTCGTTCTTCAGGCTGTTGAAAACTTTCCATAGGTGCGTGCATGACAACACGGCTGTCATATGAACAGGCTAGCCTTGCCTGCATCCCGAGTTGGAAACTTCCCCATGATTCGCGTCCCGCGTTACTGGCCGATGTTCAATATTACCTACAATGCGATAGCCTGGTCAGGCGCTCGGTTTGCCCGTGGTGTCCGTTGCTGTGATGAACACCCCGATATTCTAGTGTCTGAGTACGGTGCACTGGGCGACCTCCAAGGATTCATCGCATGCGAGAACATAATATGATTAATCATGAGTTGCGAGAGCGTTTGGTGGCGCATGCCCCATCATATGCATGGCAATGGGCATCAGATACCATGGCCGAAAGCCTGCTCGCGCTTTATACTAATTTTGCGCAGAACTATGGCACAAGTTAGAGCGATTTTTATTTCGGATATACATCTTGGCACACGCGCTTGCCAAGCTGATCGCCTGCTCGATTTTTTGCGTCATCATCCATCCGAGTATCTTTTTCTCCTTGGTGACATTATCGACTTTTGGGCAATGAGCCGCGGCGGCATTTACTGGACGCCGGACCAAAATACTTTTGTGCAAAAAATTTTGCGCCGAGCACGCCATGGTGACAAAGTGTTTTTTATCCCGGGCAATCATGACGAAGTACTGCGAGAACACGTCGGCACCTCGTTCGGCGATATCCAACTCGTATATGAATACATTCACACAGCCGCCGACGGACAGCGTTATTTGCTATTGCATGGCGACGCCTTTGACCAAGTGACACGGCATCACAAATGGGTCGCAATTCTGGGCGATATCTCATATAACCTCTTAGTGCGGCTAAACGGCTGGCTATCATTGCTGCGCCGCACCCTCCGGCATTCCGGATACTGGTCGCTCGCTGGCTACGCCAAGCGAAAAGTGAAAACGGCCGCCAGCTTCATCTTCGATTTTGAGGGTTCCGTTATTCATTACGTCCGCGAACGAGGGTTTGACGGCATTATTTGCGGACACATTCATTGGGCGGCGAAGAAGGATATCGGGGGGTTGGCATATCTAAACTGTGGCGATTGGGTAGACAGTTGTACCGCTATTGTTGAGCATTTTGACGGCAGGATGGAGTTGATTGTTTGGGACGGCAGCTTATCCCAGGCACCAGTGAAATCGACTTCGAATGATGTTTCTTCAATATGCCTCTAAACCATTTTCAGTTTAACCTGAGTATGCGTCAGGCATGCGTTGAGCAAGCGTAGTGGCAATTCAGGCTCCCACTCGCGCCGGTTGAAGCGATAGCAGAACTCATTGAGATACTCTTGCAGATACTTGGACGATACGCCGTGATAAGTGCCCAGCAGAAACGCCTTGAGGTTGCCGATGGCGATATGCACCCAAGGCAGCCATTCGCCTGCCTTGTCAGGCGGCGTCCCCCGTGCGGCTTGGTGCGGGGTCGTGCGGATCTCCACCAGGGAGGCCAGGGCAGCGCGGCGCGCCCACTGACTGGGGGGGAGTGGGCGTTGAGT
>JANMKH010000545.1:0-5911 GCA_031371965.1 Sulfuriferula sp. | reverse complement strand
TTGCACAGGCCGGGGATGTCGGCATAGCCTGGCTTTTTGCCAAACACTTCCGTCAGCCTGGCCTTGGCTGCTTCGCCGCCCAGGGTGGTGTCCGGCGCTTCGCCGCGATACAAGCGCACGATGTTGGCGACAAAGCCGATCTGCGCATCCGCCCAATCGCGATGCGCGCGGTCGATCTGGCGGTAGATGTGGCGGGCGTCGATGAAGAGGATGGTGTCGGCGCGCGGCGTGCCCAGCTAGACCTTGTCGAGGAACCACAGTGTGCAGGGCAGCGTGACGGTGTAGAACAGGTTGTGGCCGACGGCGACCATAACGTCCACGGCGCGGGCTTCGATCAACTGCCTGCGGATGTCCTGTTCGCTGCTGCGCGCGTCACTGGCGGAGTTGGCCATGACGAATCCGGCACGGCCTGTGGCGTTGAGGCTGGAATAGAACAGTTGTATCCACAGCATGTTGGCGTTGTCGGTGCGCGGTACGCCAAAGGGAAAGCGGCGGCCTGCGCCCACGTCGGCGGTCAGCCTGTCCTTGTCCACGGCGTTGACGTTGAACGGCGGGTTGGCGAGGACGAAGTCGAATTTTCCGACGGCTTCGTGCGGATCGTCGTAGTAGCTGTTGATGTGGCCGCCGTGGCGGATGTCGCCTTCGAGGCCGTGGATGGCGAGGTTCATGCGCGCCAGGCGGCCGGTGTCGTCGGTCTTTTCCACGCCGTGGATGAAGAGTTCATCCGCAGCGTTTTTCTGGTGCTCGGCGACGAAGCGCGCGCTCTGCACGAACATGCCGCCGGAGCCGCAGGCAGGGTCGAGGATGCGCCCGTGGAACGGCTCGATCACTTCGACCAGCAGGCGCACGATGGAGCTGGGGGTGTAGAACTCGCCGCCCTTTTGCCCTTCGGTGCGGGCGAATTCTCCGAGGAAGTATTCGTAGATGCGCCCAAAGGCATCGTAGTCAAGGCTAACCGGAATCTCGGAGACTTTCTTCAACAGTTCCTTGAGCAGGGTGCTGGTGAAGATTTGATAAGTGCGCGGCAGCACGCCCGCCAACTGCGGATTGTGCTTTTCGATTTCCGCCATCGCGTCATTGATGGCTTGCCCGACGTTTGCACCTTCCGGCAGGTTAAGCAGATGATCGAAGCGCGCCGCTTGCGGCAGGAAGATCACGCCTTCGGCATGGTAGGCGGCGGGGTCATTGGTGCGGGAGGTGGCGCGACGGGAAGATGCGCCAGCGGATTCCAGTTGCGCACGGCGCTGGCTGAAGCGGGTCTCGGCAAACAGCAGGAAGATCAGCCCGAGCACCGGCGCGGAATACTGCGCCGCAGTCAGCCCGGAATTGGCGCGGAACTGGTCGGCGGTATTCCACAGGCGTTTTTCAAGGGTATCGGTGGCGGTGTCCCGTTCGGAGGGGGCGATCCAGAGCATTCGTGTTCCCTGTCAGCATGTTTAGTTGTCGGCGGATGCTAACACGAAGGAGAAACGAGACATACTTGCTGTAGTCAGCCAATATAGTCTCCAACAAAGGCCTCAGGATCAGACTCGATATATGGGTGTTAGCGAAGCGCCTTTCTCAAAACCAGCATGCTAATATCATGCACACTGATTTTTATTGTGCTGCCCATGAAAACAAACAGCCGCTCGAGAATCTTCCGCTATCTTAATGTGCTGAATGGCTTGTCGCTCACATTACTAACCCTGCTTTCTCCATTAACGACCTGGGCGGATACAGATCATCCCGGCCCAAACGCAGATCCGGTTGTGGCAACCCACGGGAACCTGTTGAAGCCAACCGATATCGAGTCCCTGCTTACCCTATTCGAAGCACAGCGTTTTTCCGAATTAGATGCACGCATGAATGCTTTCCAAGCTCGCTATGAAAATGATACCCAACGCGAAGCGGATCTGGTTAAAGCTTTCAACTTATTTCTTATGCCAAAACCTGATACGGCAGCATTGTTCGAGGCATGGTTGCAGACCGTTCCCGACTCCTATGCGGCCCACCTTGCGGCGGGAATTTATAACTATGCAATGGGTACCGCTTGGCGCGGCGATAAATATTTCAATCAAACGCATCCGATACGGATCGAGAAGATGACAGCCCACATGAAAAAGGCTGCGGAATATCTGCAACAATCCCTGCGCCTGACCAGAAAACCCACGCTGAGCTATGCTTACCTTATCGACATTTCGCGCTACTCAACAGAAGAACGAGGAGCCCAATATTGGCTTGATGCCGCAATCAAGGCCGACCCGTATTGCGATCAACCACGACTGTCGTATTTGCATAACCTCCAGCCTCGATGGGGTGGAAGTTACTCCGCCATGCAGCAGTTTGTCGATGAAACGCGCAATCAAGGTGATCATCCTAAACTGCTGCAAGTCGCCAAGCATCTTGAAGCCGGTATCGAATGGGATAAAGGCAATTCGGCATGGCTATCGGGAAACACCGTAACTGCCCTTGATTTTTTCAACCGGGCTATTTCTATTGCAAATGACGGCAGTTACCTCCTGACCAGAGGAAGGCTATATCAGCAGGTTGGTCAAACCGATCTTGCGCTCAACGATCTGAACCAGGCAAGGCTGATTCATCCAGAATCCGGCGACATTCTTTATTGGCGCGGGATAACGTTACTGGACAAGCGGAAAACAAATGAGGCACTTGCCGATTTGTTGGCAGCCGCCAATCTTGGCAATGAAAACGCGGAAGTAAAGTTGGGTTTCCTCTATTCCGACGGAGAACAGGGGATTCCCATGCGAATCGAGAGAGGCATCCGTTGGTGGGAAAAGGCAGCGTACTTTTGGAATGAAGAAGCGCTTTTTGCACTTGGAAAAACATACGAGCGCGGCATGGGTGTTCCAGTAGACCAGGCCGCTGCGGTACGGTATTACCGCATGGCCGCCGCGCAGGGGCACGGAACTGCTCAAAACGATCTAGGCTTAATGCTGTGGTATGGCCAAGGTGCCCCAGCCGATCACGAGGAAGCCATCAGATTGTGGCAAGCCGCCGCAATACAAAACGTTTGGCAAGCGAAGCACAATCTGAATTTCTTTCTCACGCCGATGGAACGTGTCCGTATCGCATTGGTAAATCCGAAAGCCATCCTCGATATGCAAAGCATGATTCTAATAGGGCTGGTTGTAGTCGCGCTCATATTAGGGGCTGTCATCATTTTTCTGCGCCGTAACCCTAAAGGTGTAGGGCGCCAATAAGCGAAGCGCATTGCGCCGGATGGTAACTTAAATCCATCCGGATGGATTCACACAGCTGACAAACCCGCGTGAACGCGCAGATGCGGCAATGGCCGAAAAAGAATATGGCGGCATAATTTTTGGAACACATCCGGCGCAATACGATTGCGCCCTACGTGCTGAGTTAGACTGGCTTCCAAGTGGGCCCGTCAAGTTCCCAGAATGCATCAACGAGATTACGTAGGCGTGGATTCAATCCGTCCAAGTACGCAGATAGGAAAACCTGTACTCCATTTCACAGGACTTCCTCGATTAATGGTTCATAATCTCCGTCACCACTCATAAGCAATATTGCGTCTGTATTGCCTCGATATACATGGCCAAGAACATCAACGCAAAGTTTTATGTCTACGCCTTTCCCGCTGCGGCTTTTTACGGGTTTCTTGAACACACAGGGCGTTAGGGAATTAGGCAACAACGAGGCCATATGCTTCGAAAATTTCAACTGTCGAATAGCATCCTCAACTTTGGTAACCCTTCCTTCGTCACCAACAACATACGTGTAGTATGTGGCCCGGAGAATTTCATGGTGTTGGGCAAGAGCGGCAAACTCTGGTCTCCAGACTGCAACATCTTGTAGGTGAAACAGGCCATCATTAGGAATGCGGCCCTGTTTAAGCATCGTTTGATATCGGAATACAAGATTTTCACCATCGACGAAAATCATCATACGACGCGTGGGTTTGGCGAGATGCGCTTCGATCATAGGGTTCACGTGTACGCCTCAGATTAACTTATAAGTGGTCAACAGCAAATAAACCAACGCGTGAGTCCAACAATACGAACAGCCTCTCAATACCCTGCGTCTCTTTCCTTGCGGGAGATTACCTCTACAGCATTCGTATAACAATGGCATGAACGGACAGAGCAAACCCGCTGGACCCGATACAATCAAGCCACCGTCTCTCTAGCGCCCACACCACGCGCTTCACTCACTGCGAACCGGCGCACTCCCCAACTCAGGGGCTGTATCGCCGCCCCAGCCCCCACCTAGCGCCTGGATCAGCAGCACGCTGGCGGTGAGGCGGCGGCCGAGCAAACCGAGTTCGGCATTTTGCGCGCCGCTGGCCGTGGCTTGCGCGGTAATCACGTTGAGGTAGGGAACCATCCCGGCCTTGTACTGGTTTTCCGCAAAACGCAGCGAAGTTTCGGCCGCTTGCACGGTTTGCCGCTGTAGCGCCGCTTCGTCGGTCAGGATGCGTTGCGCGGCCAGGTTGTCTTCGGCTTGCTGGAAGGCGGTGAGCACGGTCTGGCGGTAAGTGGCGACCGTCTGCCGGTAACCGGCCTCGGCACTGGCGACTTGCGCGCTGCGCGCACCGGCGTCGAAAAGCGCGACCGCCAGCGTGGGGCCAAGCGACCAGAACAGGCTCGGCGCGCTGAACAAATCCGCCAGATGCGACACCCGGCTGCCGGTCTGCGCCGACAGTGTCAAAGACGGAAACCACGCGGTCTGCGCCACGCCGATCTGGGCATTGGCCTGCGCCACTTTGCGCTCGGCTGCCGCCAGATCTGGGCGGCGTTGTAACAGCTGCGCCGGCACGCCAGCCGGAATCTCGGGCACTGCGGGGCTCATCTCCACTGCCGCCAGATTGAATTGGCTGGGCGGCACACCCACCAGCACGGCAATCGCATGTTGCTGCTGGGCGCGCGTGACACCCAGATCCGTGTACGTCACCTGGGCACCCAGCAACTGGGTACGCGCCAGCGCCACATCGGCGGCGGAAACCACCCCGGCGCGATAGCGGTTTTCAGTCAGCTGCAAGGCCTGTTGATAAGCCGCCACGGTTTGCCCGGCCAAGCGGATTTGCGCATCGGTCACGCGCAATTGCAGATAAGTTTGCGCCAACGTGGATTGCAGGGAAAGCTGGGTGGATTGCAGCGTGGCGGCGCTGGCCTGCACCGAAGCTTCGCTGGCAGCGACTTGCTGGCGCACCTGGCCCCACAGATCGGGCACCCAGCTTGCCGTGAGGCCGGCGCTATAAATATTGCTCGGCACCGATTGCGAATTGCTTTGCCCTGATGCGTTAATGGTGCCGCTTTTCGAGCGGCTGGCTGATGCGTTGGCGCCCACGGTCGGGTAAAACTGCGCGCGGCTGACGGCGGTCAGCGCCGTGGCCTGGTCGTAGGCGGCCAGCGCCGCCTGCAGGCTCTGGTTGGCTTGCGCCACTTGTTGTTCGAGCTGATCGAGCACCGGGTCGTTGTATACCTGCCACCATGCACCGCGCGGCGCGGCATCCTGCGGATTAGCCGGCATCCAGCCTCGATCTTCGGCAAAGGCTGCCGGCACGTTGAGCTTGACCGGCGGCTCCGGAGGGGTGGTACTGCATGCGGTAAAACCCAAACTCAGTAGCGTCACCAACACCAGGCGGCGCGAATTGGCTGGGCAAAAAAAATCGGCAGGATGCATAGTCATGATCAGCATTCAAGTAGGTAAGGTACGGGGAAAGACCCGCTGCCAGCGGCTCTGGCTCCACAGACGCAGGCGGTCGAGTTCCAGATAAATCACCGGTGTCGTGTAGAGGGTCAGCAGTTGGCTGAAAATCAGCCCGCCTGCAATCGAGATGCCCAGCGGCTGGCGCAACTCCGCGCCGTTGCCGGTAATAAAGGCTAGCGGCAGTGCGGTAAACAGCGCCGCCAGCGTCGTCATCAGGATCGGACGCAGGCGCATGGTG
>JANMKH010000539.1:0-1500 GCA_031371965.1 Sulfuriferula sp. | reverse complement strand
AATCGTGAAACAAGCCGTCGCGCAACAACTTCGAATGCAAGGCCGCCACGCCATTGACTGAAAAACTGCCCACAATTGCCAGCCACGCCATGCGCACGTAGCGCTGGCTGCCATCTTCGATAATGGACATTCGCTGCTGTCGTTCGATATCGCCGGGCCATTTGAGTGACACCTGGCGCAGAAAACGTGCGTTGATTTCGTAAATAATTTCCAGCAATCGCGGCAGCAAGCGCTCGAATAGGCCCAACGGCCATTTCTCTAAAGCTTCCGGCAGTAAGGTGTGATTGGTATAAGCCATGCAGCGCGTGGTAATTGACCATGACTGTTCCCAGCTCAGGTTTTTTTCATCCATCAGGATGCGCATCAGTTCCGCGACCGCGATGGTCGGGTGTGTGTCGTTCATCTGGAACACATTTTCAGCTGCAAAATCGCGGTAATCACGCGCCTCATGGTGCTCCCATACGCGCATGGCGTCCTTGATACTGGCTGAGGCCAGGAAATACTGCTGACGCAGACGCAGCTCTTTACCGTTTTCACTGCTGTCGTTGGGATAGAGCACCATGGAAATATGCTCGGCATTGTTCTTCGCCCGCACCGCTTCGGTGTAGCTGCCGGCATTGAATTCACCCAGGTTGAATTCGTCAGTAGCCGCCGCCTTCCATAAGCGCAGGGTATTCACTGTTTTGTTGCGATAGCCGGAAATAGGCATATCGAATGGAATCGCCAGCACGTCTTGTGTATCCACCCAACGTGCACGCTGATTACCATGATCATCCCGATAGTGCTCGCTACGTCCGCCGAAATGCACGCGCTGGCCGTATTCACTGCGCTCAATCTCCCAGGGATTACCGTTACGCAACCAGCGATCTGGTTCTTCCACCTGATAACCGTTGTCGATGTGCTGGCGGAACATGCCGTATTCATAGCGCTAGCCATAGCCCATTACCGGCAATTGCAGCGTCGCACAGCTATCCATGAAACACGCCGCCAGACGCCCCAAGCCTCCATTGCCCAGACCTGCATCGGGCTCCTGATCAACAATGTCTTCCAGCTGCTCGCTAATATCCAGCATGGCCTGATGGGTTTCATCCTTAATGCCAAGATTAAGCAGATGATTGCCCAGGGCCCGCCCGATCAGAAATTCCAGAGATAAGTAATAAGCACGCCGACTGCCGGGCTGCAGCTGACTATCCCAGGTGTTACGCCAATCCACCATCAGACGGTCGCGCAGCGTGTACGCGAGAGACTCGTACGCATAGAAAGGCTCGCATCCCTGAAAGCGTCCCAGATGATAAGACAGATAACGTTGAAAGTCGGTACCAATAGCCTTGGCATCGTGTGCCAGAGGTTTGAGCTGAATCGGGCGATAAACGTTTTTTGGGGTAAAACCTGGCATGGATAGGGCTCCTCGATTAGTTAGCCTGTTAATTAATTTTGCACATTGGCAGAGTGGCTATTTCTACAAAAGTGCCGGTTACGGGTTCGCATTTAGTACGTATT
>JANMKH010000257.1:0-2751 GCA_031371965.1 Sulfuriferula sp. | reverse complement strand
GCCGTTTTCTTTGGTGCCTTTCTTTTGGGCAAGCAAAAGAAAGATACCAGCCGCCGGGCTGCCCCCGGCAAGTAAACATTGGCACGAAGGATGGAAGGCGACGGAAGGGCAACCAACTGCGTCGTCCCTTCGAGGTGCCTTCCTCTAACCGGCCAAGCGGGGTTGTGCAACCGATCAGGGCTGGATCTGAACGTAGCCTTGCTGCACCAACTCGATCAGGCGTGCCACGGCACCTGCGTTCACCTTCACGCCCGGCAACAGGTCATCGTTTACCCAGTGGTGTGCCTGCATCGACATGGCGCATTCCTCCATCTGAACGCCCTGTATCAGCAATTCGGCGATCGCGCTTTTATAGGGGTTGCCGGTGGTGGCGTGGCGGTAGGCGTTGTAGGCCTTGTCGTTGAGGGTCATGTAGGCGGCGTCGCCGTGAAAGATGCCGATGATCTTGCCCTTCGTCCCATCCTTCACGTAGCGCTCGGCCAGCAGGTGCATGTAATGGATGCCGACCGGCATGTCGCCGGCAAAGGCGAGGTGGTCCATGTTGAACACCGCGCTGGCCTGTTTCAGCGTGATGGGGATGTCCACGTGCAGCGTCGGTTGCGTCATCATGTCATCCGATCTGGCTGCATATGGTGCGCGCCGGTTTTTTTCTGTGAAACGATTTCTTGATCATGTTTACCTCGTGCAGTGAACTATTGCCAAATCGGGAGGCATAAAGTTTCGTTGAGGGGCAGCGGATGTCCGAACCTCCTGCCGCAGAAACATTTTCGGCGCTTAGTCCGGCTAACTACAAGTTGGGACAAGGGGTGGCAGCCGAAGTTTCGTAAGCGGCCATCCAGGGTTTAAGCCACTGGCTTTAGCCGGTGCTTGTTTAGTTCCGGGTGTGCTGTGTTATAGTTTTTTCAATCCTAATTATTATAAAAATCCAACAGCCCGTGACAGAACATCTTCTAGAAGACAAAAGTCTCGAGTGGCTTTTGGAATCCGCCACCGATGCAATGATCATCATCGACCGGGAGGGCCGGATCATTCTCGCCAACCCTCCGGTCGAGCGGCTGTTCGGCTATCCGCGCCAGGAGCTGATCGGAAAGCCGATGGAAATCCTGCTGCCGGAACGCTTCCGCCAGGTGCATGGCTCCCAGCGTACGGGTTATTTCACCCAGCCGCGCGCGCGCGGCATGGGCACGGGAATGGAGCTTTTCGGCCAGCGCCAGGACGGCAGCGAGTTCCCGGTGGACGTGAGCCTCTCCCCGCTCAAGACCGAGCAGGGGCTGCTGGTGATGGCGACGATTCACGACATCACGCGCCGCAGGCTGGCCGAAGAGGCACTGCGCGAGAGCGACGCACGCATGCGGGCAATTTTCGACACTGCTGTGGACGGCATTGTCACCATCGACGAACGCGGCATCATCGAGCGTTTTAATCCCGCCGCCGAGCGCATGTTCGGCTACAGCGAAGCCGAGGTGGCCGGCAACAATGTTTCCATGCTGATGCCCTCGCCCTACCGCGAAGCGCATGACGGTTACCTCGCCCACTACCTGCAGACCGGCGAGAAAAAAATTATCGGTATCGGCCGCGAGGTGGTGGGGTTGCGCAAAGACGGCACGACCTTCCCGATGGACCTGGCGGTGGGCGAAACGCGCCTGGGCGAGCGCCGCATGTTCGCCGGCACCGTGCGCGACATCAGCGAGCGCAAGCGCGCGGAAGAGCAACGGGCGCTCCTGGTACATGAACTGGAAAGTGCCAACGAGGAGCTCAAAAACTTCGCCTATGTCGTTTCCCACGACCTCAAGGCGCCGCTGCGCGCCATCGGTTCGCTGGCGGACTGGCTTTCCGCCGATTACGCCGACAAGTTCGACGCCGAGGGCAAGGAACACATGCGCCTCCTGGTCGGCCGCGTGCGCCGCATGGACAGCCTGATTGACGGCATCTTGCTGTACTCGCGTGTGGGCCGGGTCAAGGAAACCGCCCTTCCGGTGGATATCGACAGGCTGGTGCACGAAGTGATCGACCTGCTCGCTCCTGCGCCGAATATCGCGGTGACCATCGAAAACCCGCTACCCACCATCGTGATTGAACCAACCCGCATCCAGCAGGTATTCCAGAACCTGCTTTCCAATGCCATCAAATACCTGGACAAACCCGACGGCAAAATCCGCCTCGCCTGCGCCGCCGAGGGCAGCGAATGGAAGTTCAGCGTGGCTGACAACGGTCCGGGGATTGAAGAACGGCATTTTGAGCGCATCTTTCAATTGTTCCAGACGCTCACCCCGCGCGACAAGGTGGAAAGCACCGGTGTCGGCCTTTCCCTGGTCAAGAAGATCGTGGAGATGTACGGCGGCCGAGTCTGGGTCGAATCCAGCATGGGCGAAGGCAGCACCTTTTTCTTCACCCTGCCGCGAACTAAAACAGGCATTCGTTCAACCAAAGGAAAAACTCAATCATGAGATTCGCCAATCAACCCATCCTGCTGGTGGAAGACGACGAAGTGGACGCCATGACGGTGAAACGCGCGCTGAAGGACCTGCACGTCACCAACCCCCTGGTGCTCCGGGAAAACGGCGAGGAGGCGCTGGCCTACCTGCGCGACCCGAACAACGAAAAGCCCTGCCTGATTCTGCTCGATCTCAACATGCCGGTCATGGGCGGCATCGAGTTCCTGCAGGTGGACAAGCACGATGATGCGTTGAAGGCCATCCCGGTGGTAGTACTGACCACCTCGCAGGAACAGCAGGACAAGGTGGCGAGCTT
>JANMKH010000507.1:0-2235 GCA_031371965.1 Sulfuriferula sp. | reverse complement strand
TCAGGCGAATGTCCGTTTCAGCATGCAGCATCTATGGGGAAAAGAAGCCAGGCTATGAATCAGCCGGATCCTAGCTAATCAGGAGTGCCCCAAGCGTACCCACTACTATCGTTACCAACCCCAGGCTTAAATTAATTCCGACCAGCATGCGTATCTGCCCCAGCGCGGCTCCACCGGCCTGCCAGTCCTGCGCGGCGACTGCGCGCTTTAGACGTTTGAACGGTGCAAAGAAAACGTGGGCAAACAGCAATATCATGACAATCCCCAGTCCGAACATGGCGGATACGTACATGGGTGGCTTGCCAAGCTGCGCCATCATGTAGAGGCCGCTGGCAAGTATGGTGGCGACGCACAGCCATACCCAGGGAAAGAATTTACCGAATACACCTTCCCACAGCGACAAGCGTTGCGGCGGCTCAAGTCGCGTTGCCGCCATGGGACGCAGCGCCATATAGGCGAAAAACATGCCGCCGACCCAGATGGTGAAGCCGAGAATGTGCAAAAATTTGGCAAATATCATGGCAGGTCTCCTTGATTAAAAAAAATGATCCGCACAGCCTACACACAAGCAGCTGTGTTTGTCAGCTATTCCGAAAATGGTCTGGATTGTGCGACCAATATACAGCGTCGCACCGGCGCATAACTTCTACGATGCTCGATCGTGATGCCATGGCGAGCTAAAGCCGCCAGGTGCTCAGGCGTAGGATAACCTTTGTGACGATCAAAACCGTATTCCGGGTAGATTCCATGCAATCGCATCAAGTCGCGGTCGCGCGCCGTCTTGGCGAGAATCGAGGCAGCAGAAATAGCTGGCTCCGAAGCATCGCCCTTGACGATGGCACGCGCGGGTATCAGTATCTTCGGGCAATGCAGACCGTCCACCAGTACCTCTGCTGGCAGCACCTGCAATGCCTCCACCGCACGTTTCATAGCTAAAAGTGTGGCTTGCAGGATGTTGATCCGATCGATCTCGGCGGCGCTGGCCTGTGCTACCGCCCAGGCCAGCGCATGTTGCTGGATGAGGATTTCAAGTGCCTCGCGGCGGCGCGCAGACAGCTTTTTGGAATCATCGAGACCGTCGATTGGATGCGCCGGATCAAGGATGACTGCAGCAGCGAACACGGCCCCGGCCAGCGGGCCACGCCCGGCTTCATCCACACCGCACACCAGCAAGGTTTTGTTCATCTGTGCTCCAGGTAGGGCAGCACGGCTTCAGCCATGCGCTCGGCGGTATTGCATTTGAGTGACGCGCGCTGACTGGCAAATTCTGCTTCGATGGCGCTGCGTTTATCCCCATCCGCCAACAAACCCAGCACTGCAGCAGCGAGATTTTCCGGGGTGGCGTTTTCCTGCACAAACTCAGGCACCACATCGCGATTGGCGAGGATATTGGGCAACCCGACCCAGGGCAGATAGGCCTTACGGCGCATGATATAAGCCGTCAGTTTGGGCACGCGATAGGTAATGACCATGGGGCGTTTGAGCAGCGCGGCTTCCAGCGTGGCCGTGCCGGATGCGACCAGTACGACATCCGCCGCCGTCATGGCGTAATCGGCATGACCGACCATGATGCGGACAGGCAGCATGGTGTCGCTACTGCCCAGGGCGCGCTCAAAAATACTCCGGGTTGCGCGACTCAGCAGCGGCACCAAAAAACAGACCTCCGGGTGCTGTGCATGGATCAGGCGTGCGGTATCCACAAACAGTTGCGCATGATGCGCCAATTCACCGGCGCGGCTGCCTGGCAACATCGCCACAATCGGCTGCTGGTCAGGGAGTTTAAGACGTTCGCGCATTTCGCCACGGTCCGGGTTATCGGGCAGCATATCGGCCAGCGGGTGGCCGACGTAGCTGACCGGGATACCTGCGTTGCGATAAATCGCTTCTTCAAACGGAAATACCACCAGCATGTGGGTAACAGCACGCGCAATTTTCTTGATGCGCTCACCGCGCCATGCCCAAAGTGACGGGCTCACATAGTGCAGCGTGGGAATCCCGCGCGCCTTGAGACGGGCTTCGAGAGCAAGATTGAAATCGGGTGCGTCGATGCCGATGAACAAGTCGGGTGGATCGTCCAGCAAAGCGCGCTTGAGCTTGCGCCGGATGCCGAGGATTTCCGGCAGGTGGCGCAGCACCTCAACATAGCCATTCACCGAGAGCTTTTCCATCGGAAACAGGCTGCGTGCGCCCGCCGCAATCATTTTTGGTCCGGCGATACCAACAAATTCGATATCC
>JANMKH010000429.1:0-1634 GCA_031371965.1 Sulfuriferula sp. | reverse complement strand
GTTAGCTTTGACAGCGACGGCATATTGTCGGCCACGGTGGAAGACGACGGCATCGGCTTCAATGGCGCTCCGGACATGCACCATTACGGCATGGCCATCATGCAGGAACGCGCGCGCAGCCTGGGAGGAAAACTGGAAACGGAAAACCGTGCTACAGGCGGAACCCGCGTGTCACTGAGCTTCAAACCGGCCACCGGCAACGAACCAGCGCCAGTACAACTGCACGGATTTGCAACATGAACGCCGTAACAAATTTCTCGGTATTGATCATCGACGATCACCCGCTGTTTCGCAAAGGCGTGATCCAGCTCATCGGCATGGCCGAGGAATTCCGCGTCATCGGCGAGGCCTCAAACGGCAAGGAAGGTATCGAACAAGCCCATGCGCTGCAGCCGGACTTGATATTGCTCGACCTCAACCTGAAGGATATGAGCGGCATCGAGGTGTTGAAAGCGCTGAAATCCAAAGACGCCGACTGGCGCATCATCATGCTCACCGTGTCGGACCATTCGGACGATCTGATCGCCGCGTTGCGCGCCGGTGCCGACGGCTATCTACTGAAGGACATGGAACCGGAAGACCTGCTGGCCAGCATCCGTACCGGCGCCCAGGGACGCATGACCCTGACCGATGGCCTGGCCGGCATGCTGGCCCATGCCTTGCGGCAAGAGGCGCGTCCCAACACACCGCAGGAAGCCGGGCTTACCGAACAGGAAACCAACATTCTGGAGCAGGTCGCCACCGGCAAAAGCAATAAACTGATCGCACGGGAACTCGGCATCACCGAAGGCACGGTCAAGGTCCACATCAAGCACCTGCTGAAAAAGCTCAATCTGCGCTCCCGCGTTGAAGCCGCCGTGTGGGCCGTCGAAAGAGCGGGGCGCAACTGAGTGGGGCAAAGTACTCGCGCCAGACCGCTCAGGCTTGGAAGCACCCGTTGCAGCGCACTTCGATCACGTTAAATCGCCCCGTTAATCCCGATAGCAATGAGCCCCGAAGACTTACAGCGCCTGGTTACGCTCGTGATGCCCTACGGCAAGTACAAAGGCCGCCTGATTGTCGATCTGCCCGGGCAGTACCTTAACTGGTTTGCCCGGGTGGGCTTTCCGCCCGGCGAAATCGGCCGTCTGTTGGCGTTGATGCAGGAGCTGGATCACAACGGTTTATCCGCGCTGCTTGACCCCTTGCGAAAGCGCTAAGGCAATCACTGCGGCGGTTTCACTGTTCCGCAATCCGCACTCATCCAGCGGCCGCTGATGTCGGCGTGCTCCTTGACCGGGGCGCCTTGTGCAACGCCTTCGAATTCGGTTCGTCCGGTGAAGTTCTCCGGGTTCGCAAAAACGGCTTGCGCGGTTCCATTCCCGTTCACTCTGGGATTGGCACAAACGAAGTCCCAGGTGTATTTATTTCCAGCATGAGTGGGGTTCTGGGCAGTGCATCCGGATTTATTTTGATAAAAGCTGGGCGGGATTTTTTGGTCGGCCATTTTCTGGGTCACGCAAACATTGGACGTGGCCGAGCCATTCTGTATTGGTGGTATATCTACCCCGTGCTGCTTGGCCAGATTCATTAACATCTGCATTTGATCGGGCGGAATCTGTGACGCCAGCTTCAACAGGTCCGAGGTCGTGGTG
>JANMKH010000406.1:0-1591 GCA_031371965.1 Sulfuriferula sp. | reverse complement strand
ATGCGGGCGTACATCCGTTCTGCATTACCCTGGATGCTGCCGGCAGCCAGTACCTGCCGCAAATTTTCGGACCGGGACATTATCTGGTACTGGATCACATCAACGACCTGCCCAAGAAATTGCCGGAAATTTACCTGCGGTTGCGAAAATGAATTCCCTGCCTACCCGTAAAGCCAGCTTCATCGGCGCTGCCAAATACCGGCGCAAGACCTACGGCAGCAATCACCCGCTGGCGATCCCGCGCGTTTCGCTGACCTACGATCTGATCAATAGCTATGGCGCACTCACCCATGCCGAGTTCGTGCAGGCACGCAAAGCGGCGGACTTCGAACTGGAGTGGTTTCACACGCCCGAATATGTTTCCGCCTTCAAGCGCGCCGAGGTATTGGGCCGTGTCAGCAATCCGGTGCGCAAGCAGCACAATCTTGGCACATTGGAAAATCCTTACTTCGAGCGGTTTTTCACCATACCAGCCACTGCCACCGGGGCTTCCGTACAGGCAGCGGAGGAGGTCATCCGCGGCCGCATCGGTTTCAATCCGGCGGGCGGCATGCATCATTCGCGTCCGGACCGGGCGCTGGGATTCTGCTATTTCAACGATCCGGTGCTGGGCATTCTGCGGCTGCGCCGCGAAGGCTGGCGCGTGCTCTATGTGGATATCGACGCCCATCATGGCGACGGCGTAGAAGCGGCCTTCCTCGACGACCCGGAGGTGTTTACCTTGTCCCTGCACATGGATACCGGCTACGCCTACCCCTTCAGCGGCGGGCAACTGGCCGACGCGGGTACGGCCGAATCCGGCTATACCAGCCTGAATGTGCCGCTGCCCCAAGACACGCATGACGCCGAATACCGTTTGTTATTCGAGGCCGTGTGGCAGCCCTTGCTGGACCAGTTCAAGCCCGACGCGGTGCTATTGCAGGCGGGCACCGACATGATCTTCGCTGATCCGCTGGGCAAGCTCGGGCTTTCCACACAATGTTTCCTGGAGACTGCCCGGATTATTCTGGAAACCTCGCCCTGCCACGCCGATGGCACCCCGCGCTTGCTGGTGACGGGCGGCGGCGGGTATCATCCGCTGGTGCTGGCGCGCGCCTGGACCGGGCTATGGGCGCTGCTGTCCGGACGCGATCTGGCAGAAGCCATACCTGTTGCCGGAGCGCAAGCGCTGCGTGCGGTGGGGTGGGATATGGACGAAGACGAGGACTACTTCGAACAGCTTTTCGTCTCCCGCCTGGACCGGCTCGAAAGCCGCCCGGTGCGTCCGGAAATTCATGCTTTGATCGAACAAATCCAGCAACATCCTTACCTGAAAAATACATGACCACATCCCTTATTCCGGGCCACTGCACCATGATGGCCAGCAAACAATATGTAACCAGTTTCGGCAAGGATTGCGCCGAAGGTCATTACAGCGACTTTCTCAATGTCCACCTGCGCTTGTCTTCCATCGGTATCGGCACCTTTCCGGGTGCGCCGACCGACGAGGTGGACACGCAGTACGCCGAAATCATCGCGCAGGCGCTGAGCAACGGCATCAACGTGGTGGATACGGGGGCGCATTATCGTTATGGGCGTTCCCCGGCTGCGG
>JANMKH010000349.1:0-5039 GCA_031371965.1 Sulfuriferula sp. | reverse complement strand
GGCGCAACGCTGCGCGACCAGCACATCGACCGGGAGAATCCGCCCAGAAAACGCGAGTAGAACATGGTCTTCGAGCCAAGCTCGCAGCAGGACTCCCTGAGTGGGGTCGCGCCGCTCGACCAACTGGATGCCGATTTCTAGTTCCAGGATGGTGATGACCGACAGAAACAGGCTATCCGCCGACACATTGCACCCCCACTCAATAACATTTTTATCGGCTTTGCCCGCCTTGGCTTTGCGCAATTCGGAAACGACGTTGGTATCGAGCAGGTACATCAGGACAGGTCCGCCGGTTGGTACAAGGGGCCGCTCATAGGGGCCGGCTCAAAGTCGATGTCGCCCCCCTCCGGCATCGCCAACAACTCAACGATGCTGGACTGGCTGTGAGTGAGCTGGCGGTAGTCCTCAATGGTCAATAGTACAAGCGCGGGACGACCTCGATCGGTGATAAACACCGGACCATTGCGAGCAGCTTTTTTGGCCCGGCTGGTATCGTGGTTGAACTCTCGACTGGAAAAGGTGGTGATCGACATGGTGGTAGCCTCCTGCATTAATGTAGGCACGTTACTACAATTCAGTTTCGAGAACAATTAATTCAGATTCTCGATAAAAACGAGAATAATTTTGCCGGATGTGGGAGCGGGGTGGTTTATATAAGTTGGTTTGGAGTTAACCTAGAAAAAGCAGCTGGTCCACGAAACGGTTCTCGCAGGGATATTGCCCTTGGGCAATAACTCGCAAAAACACAAAAAGCACGAAATGGGGTAAGCAGGCATTTCGTCGTAAGGCGAAAGCTCGCAAAATATTCAGAGATAACAAGCTGTAGACCATCACCCAAAGGGTGAATGACTGAATCAATGCAATATATTGATTTATTTCGTGTCTTTCGTGTCTTTCGTGTCTTTCGTGGATAAACCGCCGTTTTTAGGTTTAAAAACCAGCTTCTCTTTGATGACGCACCGCCACGATGATCGCGGTGTACCCATCGTAATGGCACAAGGCGATATAACCGCTACTACCAAAGGCAATCGGCCACTCCCTGTATTCGGGATCCATGACCTCAACAGGTCGTCCGATTTCGGGATGCAGCGCCAGGACATTCACACCTTGACGAATAGCACCGACTGCTTGTTTGGCTGCGATGGGGTTTTTTTCAAAGAGGAAGCGATACACGCGCTGAACGTCTGCCAACGCAGACGGTGTCCAGATCAGACGTGACATGCAGGCAGAGCAGCGTCTTGTCCATCTTCGAGCTTGGCAAGCCAGGCATCCGCTTCTTCAAGCGTGACATGCAGCCCGGTCGCTTCATATTCGTTCCAGGCACGAATGCCATCTTGCCTGAATACCTCTCGCTTTTCTTCGCGTTCCACGTATTCGCATATCGCATCAAGCATTATTCGGTGTGGTGTGCGATGACGTGCATCGGCAAGGCGTTTAACACGATCCTTGATTGACTGATCAACTTTAAGTGTAGTCGAATGAACTGCGGACGTACCCATAATGACTCCATCATCAAATTGCAAAGTAACACTTCATACTACTTTAGTATAAAATTGGTTTGGAAGCTAGGGAAGCGCTCGATTAGCCGGTTTTGTCGCCTAGTCCCAACCAGCAGAAGCATTATGGCAGCGCCTCATTTGGCAACAGGCAACCTGAATAGTCAAGATGTGGGGTCAGGCTATAGGTGGCGATGCCTATGGGCTGGGTGGCGGTCTTCAGCGCATATTCGACCACTGTTTTTTTCTTGCTCTTGCAGATGATGATGCCGATGGCGTTGTTTTCGTCTGGCAGCTTGACTTGCTCATTGAGCGCCACAAGGTAGAACTCCATTTTGCCCTTGTGCTCGGGCTGAAATTCACCGATTTTGAGCTCCACGGCAATCAGGCTTTTCAGCGCCCGGTGGTAGAGCAACAAGTCAATGTAATAGTCGTTGCCTTCCACCGCCAACCGGTATTGACTGCCCACAAAAGTGAAGTGCGGTCCCATTTCGGTGAGGAATCTCTGAGTATTGGCGATCAGGGCGGTTTCGAGTGCTCGTTCCTCATGTGCTTCGGAGAGTTCGAGGAAATCAAAGGTGTAGTGATCCTTGACCGCCAATTTGGCTTGCGCAGCGACGGCTTGTGGCAGGGCATTGTCGAAACTGGTCTGGTTAAGCAAATATTTTTCGTAGGTCTGATTGTCAATCTGATGCTCTAGCACTCGGCGTGTCCAGCCGAAACGTGCGGTGGCGCGCAGGTAGAACTCTCGCTGTAGTGAGTTTTGGCAGCGGTCAAGGATCAGTGTGTTTTTGGTCCAGGCGATTTCTCCAGCCAGTGGCTGGAGATTTGCCAGGCTTTTATATTCTCGGTAAAACTTGCGCATATACCAGAGGTTTTGTACCGAAAAGCCGCTCTTTTCGCCAAACTCTGCACGCAGATCGGCGGACAGTCGCTCGACAATGGCCTTGCCCCAGCCTTCTGCTTCCTGGCGCTCCCCGATCAACTTGCCAATATCCCAGTAGAGGGTGATCAGTTCTTTGTTGACCGCTCGCAACGCCACATATTGCGCCGTGTGAATGCGGGTTTTGAGTTCGGTCAGCAGCGTTCCGTAACCGGGGTGCTTCATTACGTCGCTCATCGCAATAACCCTTTGCCGAAATTGGAGAAACCCTGTGGAGTAGGGAAAAGCTTGCGCATCGCTGGTATGGCTCGGCACAGTTTCGTGGCGACTTCGTAGAACTGGCGGGCAGCGTTATTTTCCACCCGCATCAGGGCGCGGTAGTGTGACCAGCTCAGGTTGGGATAAAAGCCTGACGGTGATTCGCTACCCGCTGGGTAGCCTTTTGGATTTATTCCATCGGAGGCCGCCAAATGGCTACTCGATGGGTGGCAAATCAATACGGCTCTGTCAGCGTATGCCAGGTAGAACTGCCGAAAGTTCTTCAGATTGGCGACAGAAAATCCTGCGCCGTAGGACTCGGTGAGGCGTTTCGATAAGTCGGCGATCAAGGTATTGCCATATTGCGCCCGCGCTTCGCCGCCTTGCAGCGCTTGTACGATTTCACGTCCAATCAGCCAATACGCCCACACCGTTTCGTGATTGACGGTGCGCAGAACACGTCCGCGCCCCGACTCCAATATACCCGCAACGCGCTCAAACAATGAAGCCACTTCACTATTCGTTGAAACTGATGGTGTGAATGATTTTTTCATAGGCACTTCTTTGTGGCGGTCACTTCCGCCTGCACACGCTTTGGTCTCCATGTTGCCGCCCGTGGGTGGCAGCGTGCCGCAGATGAGTTGCGGCAGGGTGGATTTACCTGAACCATTGCGCCCGATAATGCCGACTGTTTCGCCTTTTTTGATTTCGAACGAGACGTTTTTGAGCGCCCGGAATTCCCTGTAGTAAGTGGGGAGTGGGTTGGCCCTGGTGAGTGGGGAAAAAGCTTGCGTAGCGGCGAAAAGGCCCGGCACAGTGTTGGCACGACGAACTGCTTGAGGCGGTCACGCGGGGTGCCGTAGATTTGGTAGCACTTGCTGAGGTTCTGGACGCGGATGGCGATGTCGGTCATACGGGATACCCTCCCACTGTCTTGGGCTTCATCATCGTCATGTTCGGTAATAACCCCCGGTTTTTGGCGCCCCTCGAAACTCGATCAATCCCTTTTCTTTGAGTTGCTTGAGCCGGCGCTCAATGGTTCGTTGGGTGAGTTTGAACGCTACTGCCATTTCACCTGCACGCTGTCCTGGGTGTGACTCGACGTAAGCAAGCAACTCATTTACTCCGACATTTACTCCGACATTTAGCCCCTCGCGCTGGGCAAACGTTGCCATCACGCCGCCGGCAAATTCCTTGATTTCGAATTCAATTTCGGGGTAGTCGCGCAATGCTTTGCGAATGCGGATGAAGCCGCTGCCGTATTTTTCGATGTTGCCGGTAAGATAAAACGCTTCGGCAATGAGTTTGTTGCGTAGGTGTGACTGGTCGTTGTCGGTCTGGATGGCGATGTCTGTCACGGTTGCTTTCTGCTTTCTTGGCAGCGTTTTTTGGTTACAGCCTCAAGCATTGGAACAAATTTTAATGCGGGCAATATGCTTTGCCGCAACCTATCCACATCTTCCGTGTATTCGTGTACCAAGCTGTTGCGAAGGCTGCGCGCTTCATTAATCATCATGCGAATAACATCCCTCATTCTTAACCAACATCAACATATTCAGTTAGGACAGCCTGCACAGATTTAACATCTTGGGATGATAAATGCCCGATAGCCTTCAAAACCAGGTTTTGATCCAGCGTAAATAATTTAAAACGAAAGTGGCAAGCCACTTTTAGCCCGGCTGTTTGCCAATTAATTAATGAAACATCACTGGGCCAAGCGTTATCAGTGGCCGTGGTGATCATGGCCAAAACAAGTTGTTTGTGCTGCTGATTAAATCGCTCATTGGAAATCACCAATGCCGGACGGCGCTTTGTTGCATCACGATCTGTGAATGGGAAAGGAACAGCGACCACATCCAATGCTTTAAAGATCACGCCAAGCTTCCTCGTCCTGAGGCGAGTTCCATTCAGACAGCGTCTCTTGCAATGCTGATAACTCGACATCAATGGACGGGTCGATACGCTTGATGATAATCCGGTTGTTGCTATCCAAGTCGAACGCCAGCATATCGCCCTCCCGAATATGAGCGGCTTCTCTGATACGTTTGGGAATTGTTGCCTGACCTTTGGCCGTGACGCGTGCAAGCTCCATGATTTCCTCCATTAATTACCACAGGTAGTAATTTACCACTTTTACCACCACGGGGCAAATGCTGCGCATACTACGCTGGCTGAAATGCTGGATTGCTTGACGTGACTCCGTCTCCCACCGTTTTCTTCCTTGCTTAAGCCCAGCATAGCAGCGTTCATATCGGTGGTAAGTGGTAAGTGGTGAGTTGGGTCATGTTGTACCCAGTTTTTTGTGCAATCCAGTGAGTAACTTCCCGGTGCTATTAGCCAATTCAAAGGCGGAATGGTCTGGTGCGGCGAAGCCAAGCATAACCGCCAGTTGCAGTTGGGTT
>JANMKH010000339.1:0-1854 GCA_031371965.1 Sulfuriferula sp. | reverse complement strand
TTTTCGGCCTGCGCCTTATCCACCATACGTACAATGCCCGCCAGTACGGTATTTTCCCCCACACCAGTCACTGTCAATATGAGCGGGCCTTCCAGATTAATGCTGCCGGCGATCACGCTATCCCCAGGCTTTTTGAGCACCGGACGCGGTTCACCGGTCAATAGCGCTTCATCTACAGTCGACACACCTTCCGCGACCGTGCCATCCGCTGCGATCGTCTCACCCGGTTTGGCCAGGATACTGTCACCGCGCAGCAGATCCAGCACCGGTACATAGTCTTGCTGGCCAGCCCGCAACCGAATGGCCATGGTGGGCTGAAGCTTGAGCAGGTTTTCTGCCGATTCAATCGATTTTCCGCGTGCACCAGCTTCCAGCAAACGCGTACCCAGCAGGAACAGGGTAAACATGCCGATGGAATCGTAATAAACATGCGCACCACCGAACAGGGTGACCCACACGCTCCCGATGAATGCTGTAATAATCGCCAGCGCCACCGGCACATCCATATTCAGATGCCTGGACTTGATGCCACTCCATGCCGCACGATAGAACGGCATGGCAGAGAACGTCACCACCGGCAGCGTCAGCAGCAGGCCGAACCAGCGCAGCAGCACCACCGTACTGGGAGCAATGCCATCCCAGTTCCCTGCGTAGAGACCGACCGACAACATCATCGTCTGCGCCGCACCAATCCCGGCGATAGCAAGTCTCTGCAAATCCTTTTTACGCCTGGATTGGCGCAAGGCATCGGCTTGTAAAGCGCTGTAGGGATGCGCGTTATAGCCGAGCAACTGGATTTCCTGGAGGATGCGCGACAGGGAAATTTCACGGCTATCCCAGGCAATCCTGGCACGATGATTAGCGTAATTGACCTGCACAGAGTTCACGCCGGGCAGTTGTTTGAGATGGCGTTCGTTGAGCCAGACACAGGCAGCACACGTGATTCCCTCCAGGATCAGCACCGCCTCGCGCTGATGCTCGCCGCTGTCGATCACAAAACTGCGCTGGATATCGGGATGATCGTACAGGGCGAGCTTTTTCAGCTCATCCGGCAATATTTCATGCCCTTGCCCCGGCAAAGCAGTGCGATTGGAGTAATACTCGCTGAGACCATTGTCCACAATCGCCCGGGCGACTGCCTGACAACCACGGCAGCACATGGCGCGCGACTGGCGTGCGATGTTAACGCTAAGTTCTACGCCGCCAGGTACGGCCTGACCACAGTGATAGCAAGATTCAGATGCCGTCATGCGTTACTCAGGAGGCAGGCACGCTCACATCGTGTTCGCGTTCGACGCGTTGACCATTGGCCTCAATCACCAGCTTGACCACCCACGAGCCGGTACCGGGAATACTGATGCTGCCGCCATACTCACCTGGCTTACCCTCAAGCAAGCGGAGTGGAGGGAGCATTTGCACATAGCCGGGACGAAAGAAATTCAAGGTGACGACGGCATTTTGCATAGGCTGTTTCTGCCTGTCACGTAGGCGCATGGTGAGATTATTCACTGCTGACGGTCCTGACTTCAGCGTATCCAGTCCTTCCATTTCTACGTCCCACCCCAACTTTTGTTCATCCGAGAGTGCTTTAAGATGCTCGTTGACCGCCTTGGCCGCCTGCTCGTCGTGCTCGGTAACTCCCGAAAATCCGGAATATACCAGGTGATTCTTGGCACGTGGCATGATCAGGCTGGCCACCCAGGGCGGCACGCCTTGGGTGGAAACAGCCACGAAAGTGCCATCGATCGCGGCCAGCAAGCCGAAGAAAACGACCAGCGCTTTAGGCGCCCAGTGCATGCGTTTTCCGGAGTTGCGTTTATCGCTGGCAAGCAGGCTGAGTACAGTCGCGGTGGC
>JANMKH010000314.1:0-5530 GCA_031371965.1 Sulfuriferula sp. | reverse complement strand
TCGGCCACGAGCCGGGCGCGTTTACCGGCGCCAAAACCCGGCGGCGCGGCCTGTTCGAGCAGGCCGATGGCGGTACCCTGTTCCTGGATGAGGTAGGTGAGCTGGCGCCCGATTTGCAGGCCAAGCTGCTCAAGGCAATCGAGGACAAGGTCATCCGCCGCGTGGGCGGCGACCGCGAAATCACTCTCGACGTGCAACTCATCGCTGCCACCAATCAAGATCTGGTTGAAGCGGTCGCCGCCCGGCGTTTCCGTGAAGACTTCTATCATCGCCTGTCGGTGTTCCGCCTGGAATTGCCGCCGCTGCGCCAGCGCCGCGAGGACATTCGTGCCCTGGTGCAGCGCTTTGTCGCCGAATTCAACCTCAAGGCCGGCAAAAAAATACGCCATATCCGCGACAGCACCTGGCTATTGCTTGAACAGCACGACTGGCCGGGCAACGTACGCGAACTGCGCAATGCCATTGAGCGCGCCGTGCTGCTCACCCCGGGCGACGCCGACACGCTGCAGGAGGAATGGCTGCAACTCACTCCCGGCCACATCCTGCCCGCGCCACCGCAAGACAGCAGTGAAACTTTATTGTGCCTGCCGCTGGACGGCAGCATGGCACTCGACGACATGGATCGTCACATCATCCAGACCACCCTGGTACGCTACGCCTACAATGTCACTGCCGCCGCGCGCGCACTCGGTACCACACGCGAAACACTGCGTTACCGGGTGGATAAATACGGCCTCAAACCCGAAGCCGGCAAGGATGGCCGAACCTAGAAACGACGATTTATCCACGAAAAACACGAAATAAAACAATGCGGCGATTAGGTCGTTCACTCATCTGGTGATGATTTACTACTTTATTATTTCATTGAATATTTTGCGAGCTTTCGCCTTACGGCGGAATGCCTGCTTACCCAATTTCGTGCTTTTTGTGTCTTTCGTGGACCAACTGCTTTTTCTCGGTTTAATCTTGGTTAATCTGCGTAATCTGTGGACAACTGCTTTTTTCAGGTTGAAACATCCGGTTTAATGACACACTGCCGGGAGAAGGCGCAATGCAAGGTAAATCCATAATCCACATCATCACCCGGCTCAAACTTTTCCTGCGCGGGCACGAGCAGGAAGAAGCACGCCGCATGCTGCTGTGGGCAGGCGTGGTCGGCGTGCTCGGCGCGCTGGCGACGGTACTGTTTCGCGAGGGCATCCAGCTCATTGAATTGTTGTTCACGCGTCATTCCGGCAGCCTGGTGCACATCGCCGAAGGGCTGAGCTGGTGGCAGCGCTTGCTGATTCCGCTGGCTGGAGGCTTGATGGCGGGGGCGATTTTGCAATTCGGCCTGAAATGGGCGCGCGGCATTCAGACCACCGACTACATGGAAGCCATAGTCGCGGGCGACGGCGTCATCAGTGTCCGCGCCAGCCTGGTGAAAAGCCTGTCGTCACTGCTCACCGTCGGCTCCGGCGGTTCAATCGGACGCGAGGGCGCGATGGTGCAGCTTGCCGCCATGGTGGGATCAGCGGCAGGGTATTGGGTGCACCTGCCCCAGCACAAGCAACGCCTGCTGGTGGCGTGCGGGGCCGCAGCAGGCCTGGCTGCGGCTTATAACGCGCCCATCGCCGGTGCGCTGTTCGTGGCAGAAATCGTCATGGGCACCATAGCCATGGAGAGCTTCGGCCCGCTCATCGTCGCTTCGGTTGTCTCCAATACCACCATCCACCATTTCCTCGGTTATGCCCCGGTGTACCAGATCCCGGCGTTTCAGTTTCTATCCAACTGGGAGCTGATTTTTTACGCTGCACTGGGCTATCTGCTGGGCCACCTCGCGCCCTCATTTATTACACTGCTGGATCGCAGCGAAAGCCTGTTCGCGCGCACCAGACTGCCTCTCACCCTGAAGCTGGGGCTGGGCGGACTGATGGTGGGCGCGATTTCCACGTTCTATCCGCAAGTGTGGGGCAACGGTTACAGCGTGGTGAACAGCCTGCTGCATCAGAACATCGCCTGGCAGCTGCTCGCCCTGGTGCTGATCTTCAAGATCATCGCTACGGCAGCGACGATCGGTTCCGGCGCAGTGGGCGGGGTATTCACCCCTACCCTGTTCATTGGCGCGGCATTCGGCTCGCTGTTCGGCACCGCGCTGGGCGCGATTTTTCCCGGCATGACCTCGCCCTCCAGCGCTTACGCCATCGTCGGCATGGGCGCGTTTCTGTCCGCCGCCACTCAAGCGCCGCTGATGGCGATCCTGATGATCTTCGAGATGACCCTGGATTACAAAATCACCTTGCCACTGATGCTGGCCTGTGTGATCGCCTACACCGTCGCGCGCGACCACCGCGGTAGCGAATCGATCTACGCCGGGGCACTACGGCGCAAGCGTGGGCTCCATGCCGTGGAAATAGCGCCCGTCAGCAAATCGCCTTGATCAGACCGCAACACCTCTTCCCAGCCAGACAACAGGGCTAGGGTGATATCAGCCTAATTTCTTTCATGTTCCGGGGGATATCCCCCGGCGACCGCTTATACATACCAGATTTATATTTACTTTCATGTGCTTATGATTTTGGCATGGATGCTGCTGTATTGACACCAAAGGCACTCATTCCAACCCGTATACGGATTTGGCCAAGTGAAGGAGAGCATCAATGCATGCAAGTGGATATGTAATTTATACCGTGATTCTGTTGCTGGTGTTTGTGAGCATTGTGATCTGGGTATTCAGCAAAAAACGCAAGGCGCGCTTCAGCAAGGACGCCGACATTCCCTTTGAGGAAGAGCAGGAATAATTTCCTGCTCACCCGCGCTACAACCCTTTGGTCAAAAGGAGTTTCAAGCACAGAAAAAAAAACAGCAAACCAGGCAAACCATGATTCCGCTTCACCAACCATGTTTT
This sequence comes from Sulfuriferula sp., assembly GCA_031371965.1. Taxonomy (GTDB): domain Bacteria; phylum Pseudomonadota; class Gammaproteobacteria; order Burkholderiales; family Sulfuriferulaceae; genus Sulfuriferula. Next base: position 2,643 of record JANMKH010000314.1, on the reverse strand, counting down.
ACATCACTTGAATCTCAGGAGAATTAGCATGAAATCCAATCTGCTCGCAGCCGTCCTCGCCACCTCGATTATTTCCTTGACCGGCGCGGCCCATGCCGCCCCCGTGGCAGGTTCTGAAACCGTAGGCATCACCGTCCAGGAGGCAAGCATTGCCGCCGCGGGCTGGAGTGCACAGAAACAAATCCTGCACAAACCGGTCTATAACGATGACAAGAAGAAAATCGGCGTCATTGAAGACATCATCGTGTCGCCGGAAAATTCGGTGTCCTACGCAGTTGTCGGCGTTGGCGGCTTCCTCGGCATTGACCGTCATGATGTGTTGATTCCGTTCAATCATTTCAAGGCCGAAGGACATCGATACTTGCTGCCGGGCGCGAACAAGGCCATGCTCAAGTCCTTGCCTGCATTCAAATACACCAAATGATGCAGGTCATGGCGGGTGGCCTGCGCACCCCTTTTTCTCACACTATTGGTTCAAACCAAGGAGCGTGTCATGAGGCGTCGTATTTTTCCGCTGCTCGTCGCAATCACCCTGACATTGATGCTGGCGAGTTGTGCCAGTCTGCCGCCGCCCGCGCCGGTCACGGTTGCAGAGGTGATTCGCCTCAGCCATGAAGGCGACCCTCCCGATCAAATCATCCAGCGCATGCGTGACGCTGGCACCGTCTACCGCCTCAAGGCCAGTCAGCTCACGCGCCTGCACCAGCAGGGCGTGTCCAATGAGGTGCTGGATTACATGCAGCAAACTTACCTTGAAGCCGTGCGCCGCGATCAGCACATGCAGGACTGGAATAGCTGGTGGCCGGCCCCGGATGGTTATTTCTATGGGCGTTGTTACAACGGCGCCTGGCCTTACCGCTGCTATTGATTCCACCCCGTATTCAGCACACGCAGGCTGGAATGGTTATAAGGAACACGGGCCAGCCAACGCCCGAACTGCCGCATGAGCCAGTTCAAAAACCTTTCCTCGCATATTTTGCAGGCTTCCGCCTCAATGGTCGGCGTTTGCATGATGATTCTCAGCATCGTCAAACTCATCCATATGGGTGGGCCCATGAGCAGGCTGGTGGACAAAATACTCGGCTTCGACAATGTAGTGTTTCTGTTCAGCGCCATCCTGTCCTATGCCTCGATGCGCTATGAGCGGCGGGCTGTGCATCTGGAGAACATGGCTGACACCATGTTTATCGTCGGGCTGATTTGCATGACGGTAGCTTCGTTTGTGCTTTCTTTCGAGATCCTTTAAAAATGGGCGAGCCGGCAGAATTCAGCTTTAACCGCAGGCGCTTCCTGATTGCCGCCACCACCGCGGTGGCGGGCGCAGGGTTCGTGATGACCGCCTATCCGTTCGTGATGAGCATGATGCCGAGCCAGAGAGCGCTGGCTGAAGGCGGTCCGATCGATGCGGACATCCGTAAGATTGAGCCGGGCATGCTGGTGACCTTCACATGGCGCAAACAGCCGGTATGGGTTCTGCATCGCACCCGGCCCATGCTCGACAGACTGGGCAAGCATGATCAGCTGCTGCTTGATCCGCTGTCACAGCAGCCTCAACAACCTGCCTATTGCCAGAACGCGACCCGCTCTATCAAACCGGAATACCTCGTCGTTATCGGCATCTGTACTCACCTCGGTTGCGTTCCAACCTACCGCAGGGAGGTGGGAGCACCAGATATAGGAGCGAATTGGCCGGGTGGTTTTCTATGCCCTTGCCACGGTTCCAAATACGATCTGGCAGGTCGGGTATTCAAGGATGTACCGGCACCACTCAACCTGAAAATTCCTCAACATACCTACCTGAGCGAGACCCTGATATTGATTGGTGCAGACAAGAAATCAAGCTAGATACCCCACACGAAACCACCGCAACTATCGTTTATATCCGGATTTGTAGCAGGACGATCAGAACTTCCACTAGAGAGGACACAATGGAAAATTACACCACGCAACCTTCCGGCACAGCCCCGGCGCCGGAGTGGAGCAACCCTGCCTGGACATCCGCGCGCAAGGATATGGTTGGCACCGCATTGGGCGCTTCGCGGCTGTGGTTCAGCGTAGCGCAGGGAATCGTCAGCGAGGTGTATTACCCGCGTCTGGATATCCCCCAGCTCAAGGATCTGGGCTTGATCGTCGCCGATGACCAGGGCTTCTGGCAGGAATTGCGCAGGCTGACCGGTTACACCCTGGAATTCGTTGCCCCCGGCATCCCGGTACTGACCATTCACCACCGGCATTCGCGCTTCAACCTGCGTCTCCGAATCTGCTCCGATCCACAGCGCGGTGTGCTGCTGCTGGATATCGAGCTTGACGGCGACGCGGCACTGCGCCCCTATCTGCTTGCCGCGCCGCGTCTGGGTGGAGATAGCCTCAATAACCGCGCCTGGGCGGATTCCTGGCAAGGTAGGCCATTGCTATGGGCGGAGCAAGGGCCTTTCGGTCTGGCGTTGATGTGTGCCAACAATGACGGACTACCCGGTTTTGGCATGCGATCAGTGGGCAGTGTGGGCGAAAGCGATTTATGGCAGGATTTCGATCGTCACCGGCGCATGACCTGGAGCTATGCCGAAACCGAGCCGGGTGAAGTGTCGCTGGCTGGAGAATTGCCGCGTCGTTGTACTGTAGCGCTGGGTCTGGGCAGCAGCA